>DASVYI010000034.1:0-2855 GCA_036392275.1 Nitrosospira sp.
ACGGATATTGTCGGCTTATGCTACGCCAATCCAGCCTTGTATGATCGAATTTCTTCCGATTTTGGGTGAGAATACAGGTGGGCGCAGATGGGCGACGATAGACGAGTGGAAGCGAGGGTCTGTTAACTGGCCCTGGGAACCGCAACCCATCGTTATTTACGCTGGGTTGTCTTCGCTGCATCCCGTCCTACGCACTCCCGACGGGTGCAACCTGGTGAGTTCATGTGGCGGAGAGAGAGGGATTCGAACCCTCGATAAGCCTTTTGAGCCTATACTCCCTTAGCAGGGGAGCGCCTTCGACCACTCGGCCATCTCTCCGTGATGCCGCATTAGAATAGCGGCTTAACTCTTCCTGGTCAAACGATGGACATCTGCGTCAAATCATGCATTCGTGCGCAGTGAAAACGTCAGGCCACCTGATCCAGTTCGAATACCTTGTGCAGCACGCGCACCGCAAGCTCCATGTATTTCTCATCCACGACCACCGAGATTTTTATTTCGGAGGTGGAAATCATCTGGATATTGATGCCTTCCTCCGCCAGCGCACGGAACATCGTGCTGGCGATGCCGACATGCGAGCGCATCCCCACGCCGACAACCGATACCTTGGCTATTCTGTCGCCGCCGATCACGCCGCGCGCGCCGATATGGGGCTGGACCTGATTCTTCAGGATATCCATGGTTCTCGCGAATTCGCCGCGATTGATCGTAAATGAAAAATCGGTCATTCCGTCATGGCCGACATTCTGGATGATCATATCCACATCGATGTTGGCATCGGCGACAGGCCCGAGAATCTGATACGCAATACCGGGGCGATCGGGCACACCCAGCACGGTAATCTTGGCCTCGTCACGGCTGAATGCGATACCCGAAATGATCGCGCGCTCCATGTTCTCTTCCTCGAAAGTAATGAGGGTGCCCTCGCCTTCTTCTTCAAAACTGGATAACACCCGTAATTTAACCTTGTATTTTCCGGCAAACTCAACCGAACGGATCTGCAACACCTTTGAACCCAAGCTCGCCATTTCGAGCATTTCCTCAAAAGTGACTGTCGAGAGTTTACGGGCTTCCGGCACGATACGCGGATCGGTCGTGTATACACCGTCCACGTCGGTGTAAATCTGGCATTCATCGGCGCCCAGCGCAGCCGCCAGCGCAACAGCAGTGGTATCGGATCCGCCGCGGCCCAGCGTTGTGATGCTGCCGGCTTCGTCCACGCCCTGAAATCCTGCCACCGCTACAACATATCCGGCATCGAGATCGGCACGTATCTTATCCTCGTCGATTTTCAGGATGCGTGCTTTGGTATGGGCGCTGTCGGTAAGTATGCGCACCTGCGGACCGGTATAGCTTTTTGCCTTGATACCCAGATCCATCAGCGCCATCGACAGCAGAGCCACGGAAACCTGCTCACCCGTTGAAACCATGACATCGAGTTCACGCGGATTGGGGTGCGCCTGGAACTCCCTGGCCAGCGCGATAAGCCGATTTGTTTCTCCACTCATGGCGGAAACCACCACAACCACCTGCTGGCCGCGAGATTGAAATCTGGCGATGCGGCGGGCGACATTCTTGATGCGCTCGGTGCTGCCTACCGATGTGCCGCCGTATTTTTGAACAATAAGTGTCACGATTACCGGTACTTTCTTCTACACTGAGAATAAGGGTTCTGCATAAACAAGGAACCCATATGCCGGGTCCGGCTCCTCTTCCTGCGGAGGGCGAGTTTGGCCGGAGGATATGGATGCCAGAATATTAACCTGTAATTCTACCTCATTAATTGCCGGAAAATGTGCCGGAAAATGCGGGACCTCCCGAACAAATCGGAGCCGAAGCGTCCGGTCGAGGCCGGGGCACATATCGGGAGGTGCCTGAATTGCAGGTCGGGTCGATCGACCGCTTCATGGGAGTGCAGGAATCCAGCCACGAGGCCGCCGCTCTTTAGCGCACCCACGGCCCGCCCCGGGCCGCGCCTGAAGCAGGCCGGTATTCACGAATTATGCAATATGATAAGGGAGATTTCGGGAATCATATATGACAAAAGTCCCTCGAAAGTCCCTTGCTTACATTTCAAGCACTTGCCGAAAGTTCCCCGGTGCATAATTAAAATACTTGCATAGAATAATAAAACAAATTAAATT
This sequence comes from Nitrosospira sp., assembly GCA_036392275.1. GTDB lineage: Bacteria > Pseudomonadota > Gammaproteobacteria > Burkholderiales > Nitrosomonadaceae > Nitrosospira. The sequence continues at coordinate 2,145 of DASVYI010000034.1, forward strand.
TATGTATGTGCAATAATCTCATAACATAACCCCAACCATAAACTCAACCATAATTCATTTTGAGATCTGACCCATGAAACTCTTTGAAGAAATATCGAATCCTCGTGAAATTCGGCGCAAATTGGGCCTTAACCAGCATGACTTCTGGAGCAAGGTCGGTGTTACCCAAAGCGGTGGCTCCCGTTATGAGAGTGGGCGAAATATGCCCAGGCCGGTGAGAGAGCTTGTACGACTGGTGCATATCGAGCACATCGATCTGACCAAGATAAAAAAGGACGACCTGCTGGTCGCCGCGTTACTTAAAAGTCAGCATCCCGAGCAATACAAGAGTTTGAAGAAGACCGCCAAACAAAATAAATGATACAGGCCAGGTCGGTTTCGGCGATCAATGTGATCATATCGATTGATGCCGGTGCCGCGGGCCGTGCGTGATTGGAGGATGGCCTGGAGGCCGAGGATCGACTTACAGGTTAAGTTTGACAGGGAGTCCGAGTGCCTGGATTTTTGCCCGAAATGCGTCTACCCATTCCTGATTGATTCTGGTAAGCCTTGCCGCCTCCGGTTGCATGGACGGACGCGCGAGGCCGTATAGCAGCACCCCCTTCAGGGGTACGCCTTCTCGCAAAAATTCTTCCACGAATTTCAGATAGGTGTTGGATTCAGCTTCAGCGGGCGGTACGCCATCCATCTGAAATACGCAGGTTTGCAGCC
>DASVYI010000035.1:0-5282 GCA_036392275.1 Nitrosospira sp.
CCGGATATGTAAACCAGACACCTGGCAAGTTTTATGTGCCGGGCGCGCTCGGTCAAATAGAGTTATTCCGTATCGCATTAAAGGGAAAAAAGCCCCAAGCGCGCGCACTTTACATAATATGGACGGGGGGTAATGATTACATTACCGGTGCGACAGAGCCGGCAGACGTTGTGGCAAACATTAGTAAGGCTGTGGAAACCCTTTATTCCCTTGGCGCCCGGAATTTCCTCGTGCCGAACTTACCTGATTTGGGTATGGCTCCCCTCATTCAGCCGAACGGACAGGAGTTTTCATTGCTTACCAAAAGCCATAACACGCTATTGGCCAAAGCCCGTAATGAATGGGTCGCACGGTTACGAGGAGTTAATATTGCTCTTGTGGACGTATATGCGGTTACACAAAATCTATTCAAAGCAGGGGTTATCGTCACTGGCCCACCCGCCCTCGAGCTTATTGCGGGTGGAACGGGTGCCGTAAGCTGCCTTTTTACAAATCCCGCAGCATGCCCCGATGTCAACTTGGCTGCTGTAATCCCTCCTGTATATTTTTGGGATGTGCTGCATCCAACGACCCTCGTCCACGGGCATTACGGGCAAGCAATGTTTAATAGCAGACCTTAAGCGCTACTCCGACCCCTGCTGACATTGGTACAGGGTCTCTCGTAAGCTTCCCTTATCGCCTTGGCAGTGGAAAAGAAGTCGGGCGGATATTGGGATTGGGCAGGAGATCTTGGGGATATCCGGGTCAGATGCCTTGATCGGTGTGCCCTTACCGATGTGCCCTTACCCAATCCCGCCATTGGGCAAACAGGTCCGGATCCAGCGCGGCAATGGCGGAGCGCTGCCAGAGCGGCTCCGCCCAGAAGTCATCGGAATCGAACCCGCACATGTGCCCGCCAGCCTCCTCCAGAATGAGGCTGCCGGCGGCATAGTCCCACAATTTTTGGCCGCCATGAAGATAAAGGTCAAAACGGCCGGCGGCTGTGTAGCACCATTCGAGCGAACACGAGCCATAATTGCGCTGAGAAGAGAAAGGTCGCGCTGAGCATATTCCCGCCGCGAGCTTGGGACCAAGCCGTTTTAAATCGACATTTGCGATCGCGCTGCGCAAAGTCGGGACATGTTCCTTTATCGGCAGTTTCTCACCGTTGAGGTACGCGCCTCTGCCTTGCTCGGCATAGAACATTTCATCGGCAACCGGGTTGTAAACGACCCCCAGCACGCTTCTGCCCTTGCGCATCAGCGCCACGGAAACGGCGAAATAGGGCAGTCCATTGACAAAATTGGAAGTACCGTCGATCGGGTCCATGCACCACAGTCCTTCATCTCCTTCGCGCCAGCGGTCGAGCTGCTCCTGTTCGGTCATTTCCTCGCCTACGACGGGGCCCGGATAAATTTTGTGCAACTCCTGCGACAACGCATCCTGAGTGATGACATCGGCTTCGGTGAAAAGGCTGCCGTCCGCTTTACGCTGGCGCGCAACATTCAGGTAGCGGGGTAGAATCTCCTGCCGTGCGACCGTTTTGACCGCGACAATGACCGCGTCGAGCACCTGTTATTCCGCCCGCCATTTGATCGAACACCCGATGCTGGGGATCTGGTTTTCCGGGCCGCGCCCGGTTTTCGCAACCTGAAGCATGGCTTCGAAAAGGTCACGGTGCGCGCCAGGGGGCGCGGTCTCCTTGCGGGACGCATCCAGCCGGCCGCGGTATTGCAATTCGAGCTTGTCATTAAATCCAAAGAAATCGGGGGTGCATACGGCGCCATACGCTTTCGCAACGTCCTGGGTTTCGTCCCATACATATGGGAAAGAAAAACTGCAGTCGCGTGCTACCCGCATCATGTTATCGAACGAGTCTTCAGGATACTCGGCCGGATCATTCGACATGATGGCGATGGCGCCCATACCGTGCTGCCGCAACTCGTTCACGTCGCGGACGATGCGGTCCCGGACCGCTTTTACATAAGGGCAATGATTGCAGATAAACATTACCAGCAACCCATTCTTGCCTTTTACCGATTCAAGGTTGTATCGCTTTCCATCAATTCCGGGTAAATCAAAATCGACCGCTTTCCAGCCGAAATTACAAACAGGTGTTTCCAGGCTTGCCATGTTTTCCTCCAGAGCGAGTGCCGGGTTGCTTCTATCATCCTGTCGATTTCCCGGAAAGGCCTGGCGATAAAATTATGCAAGCCGGGATATAATCGGCAAACAGGAACTGAGCAGGAACCGAGCAGGAACTGAGCTTGTTCCTGGCGGTTACAGAAATGCCGCAAAAATGTCATTCGACCTTCAATATTATCATGAGAGACGGGCATGGATGTCCCCGCTTCTGAACAATGGCCTTTCCCCGTTTCTATTGTCCCGGACAGATCTCGACTGATGAGATATTAGAATTACCTGAAGGTGCAGCTCACCACGCCTTCCGGGTGCTGAGACTTGAACCAGGTGCCCAGCTCATTTTATTCAATGGCAAAGGCGGGGAATTCCAGGGGATCATCGAACGGATAGGCAGAAGTGGCGCTACAGTTCTGGTTAAAAAATATTTTGATATCGAGCGCGAGTCCCCGCTTTCAATTACCCTCGCGCAGGCCGCTTGCGCCAGCGAGAAAATGGACTGGATTGTACAAAAAGGGGTGGAACTTGGAATAAGCCGCATCCAGGTCCTAGACATGAAGAGAAGCTTGATCAAGCTTTCCGGCGAGCGGGCGGAGAAGCGTGTCAGGCACTGGCAGCAAGTCGCTATTTCCGCATGCGAGCAATGCGGTCGAAATCGTGTTCCTCACGTTCAACCGCTGGCATCGCTCCCCGGCTGGCTGGGTGCCAGAATGGATGGTCGTGAGAATTCACGCAGTGGCGTCTCGCCCCACGCATGTTTTATGCTCTCGCCGGGGGTGGAAAAGGGCTTGCGTGATTTGCGCCAGTTTCCCCCAATCGCCGCCATAACATTGCTTGTCGGTCCGGAAGGCGGATTTACCCCGGATGAAGAGGCTGCGGCGGGGGTGGCGGGATTCATTCCCCTGAGCCTGGGTCCCCGCATATTCCGTGTTGAAACCGCCGCGCTGGCGGCGGTCGCGGCGATGCAAGCGTTATGGGGGGATTATTGATTTATAAAAAATGTACTAAATTCAAGGATGCACAAAATAACTGGTTTTGGGGTATGAGTTTTGAGCGGTAAACTGCGGTTTATGACATATTTATATCTTCATAAAGCATGAGACTTAATATCGACTTTGTAACCTGGTTCCGTTCGGTTACGCCGTATATCAACGCGTTTCGCAACAACACGTTCGTCATCGCTTTCGGGGGCGAAGTAATAGCCAGCGGTAAATTTGTCGAATTCGTTCATGATCTCAACCTGCTGGCGAGCCTGGGCATCCGGCTGGTACTGGTGCATGGAGCGCGGCCGCAAATCGAATCGCGGCTGGCCGAATGCGATCTTCAAACGGCGTACGTCAAAGGAATGCGTGTCACGGATGCCGCCACGCTGCAATGCGTCAAGGAGTCCATAGGACGGGTTCGCGTTGAAATCGAGGCATTGCTGTCCATGGGGCTCCCCAATTCCCCCATGGCGAATGCCGCCATTCGCGTTGCGAGCGGAAACTTCGTCACCGCGCGTCCTGTCGGTGTGATAGACGGTATTGACCTGATGCATACCGGTGAAGTGCGCAGGGTGGACACCGCAGCGATTCGCTCGCGTCTGGAGCAGGGCGAGCTGGCACTGCTTTCTCCGCTGGGTTATTCTCCAACCGGAGAGATTTTCAATCTGACCCTGGAAAATGTGGCAGCCGAAGCGGCGATTGCGCTTAAAGCCGAGAAACTCATCTTTCTCATGGATGATGAAGGCATGGAGGATTCATCCGAAACGAGGCTGGCACGCGAACTGACCGTGGCCGAGAGCAAGGCCCTGCTCAAAGGATCCGGGAATCAGGCCGCCAGGCTGAGCGACGATGCCGAGCTGTACCTGCCATTTGCCGTCCATGCTTGCGAAAGCGGGGTGGCGCGTGTACACCTGATCAGCCGGCATGTGGATGGCGCGGTGCTGCAGGAATTGTTTACCCATAGTGGTATCGGGACCATGATTTCGGAAGGTCCATTACAAAACCTGCGTGATGCGAAGATAGACGATGTCGGCGCCATCCTGCAATTGATCGAGCCGCTGGAAGCCGACGGCACCCTCGTCCGGCGCAGCCGCGAATTACTCGAAATGGAAATAGACCGCTTCGTCGTGATCGAGCATGACCGTATGATAATCGGCTGCGCAGCGCTGTATCCCTTTCCCGGCGACAAGGCAGGGGAGTTGGCGTGCCTTACAGTGCATGCCGATTACCGCAGCACGGGCTGCGGTGATGCGTTACTCAAGAATATTGAAACCAGGGCCAAGGCTCAAGGGAGCGTGAAACTGTTCGTACTGACGACGCGAACCGCTCACTGGTTTGTCGAAAGGGGTTTTCTGGAAACCGATATAGCCGAGTTACCCAAAGCCAAGCAGGGGCTATACAATTACCGCCGCCGCTCCAAGGTTTTCATGAAGCAACTTTAACCATGGATGAGCTGTGCCGGGGCCGGTATGGACCGGCCCCCGGCGGAAGGGGGTGATCTCGACATGCCGAAGTCATGGTTTCATTTGTTTATTTGGGGAGAAGCAATGGCAAGATTCGTTCAATGCATCAAACTCGGCCGGGAAATGGAAGGTCTTGATTTCCAACCCTATCCAGGCGAACTGGGCAAGCGCATTTTCGACAATGTATCAAAAGAGGCCTGGGCCGGATGGATCAGGCATCAGACCCTGCTGGTCAATGAGTTTCGCCTGAACCTGTCGGATATCAAGGCGCGCAAGTATCTTGCCGAACAGCTCGAGGCATATTTCTTTGGTGCGGGCGCGGAACAACCCATGGGTTACGTACCGCCGGCAAATTAAATCGACAGAAGACATTCCTCGCCTGATTCCCGGGGCGGGGCAATGCAGGAAAGCGATTCCGTCATGGTAAATCAATCGACCGGCAGCCAGTTTCTCAACCGCGAAATCGGCCAGATCGAGTTCAACCGGCGTGTGCTCGCCCAGGCCGCAAACAAGAATATTCCGCTTCTCGAGCGCCTGAAATTTCTATGCATCGTCAGCAGTAATCTCGACGAGTTTTTCGAAATCCGCGTCGCGGGGCTGAAGGAGCAAATCAACCTGGATACACCGGGTTTTGGACCGGATGGGATGCTGCCGCATCAGGTCTTCAAGCATGTTTCCGAACAGGTTCATGCTCTGGTGGCGCTCCAGTACCAATTAT
>DASVYI010000036.1:0-3112 GCA_036392275.1 Nitrosospira sp.
CCAGATTCCTGAGCCCAGGTGTTCGGCCAACCCGACTTCTCCCAGGTTCAATCGCTGGAAGATATAGGCATCCTGATGCATTTCACATATTCTGTGCTTGTCCTTGTTCTTTTGATATTCGCCCACTTTCAATTCAATGACGGGGTGAATGGTCACATCGGTCACGACGTGGCTGGTGTACCCCAGCAGCCAGGCAAAAGCTTTTTGCCGCGACGCGCTGTCAAGTCTTCCGATCAGGTCAATTCCGGCTTTAATCATGTCGCCCGTTTTCTCGTAGTGCATCCGGTCCGCCCAATGGCTGGCATCGGGATGAGCAAAGTCCAGATAGGGGTAGTCGGGGCTGACCGCGCCGAGCTCGCAAAAGCGGAAGTAATCCAGCAACGAAACGATTGCCTCCGAGGTAAAGCCGCGGCTTTCCAGCCGCGCGGGTTCTCTGATCAGGTTGACCAGGGTAAGGTGTGCATAGGCGCCGGGCATCAGGTTTTTTCTTGAAAATTTTTTGGTTATGGTTACAAGTATCGTCTGTTTTTCCGCCGGTATGCCGATGTTGAACCGGTAATTGGAAAATCAATGCTATTGTATATTTTGCCTCAATTTCAGGGCGACATGATCATAGTCGTCCTTTCATCGTCTAAAGATTATTTTGGCCGGCGCGCGCAGCACGTTTTTTGATGGATTTTCAACATCCAATATTCAGGTCGAATGTTCAATTTTTTTGAAAAACTAATTTACCCGTACCCCGATTCCACTGCCAGAATTCCGCCAAGGAATTTTTTTGCCTTTGTGTGGGAAGCCACCGACGGTGTCAGGCGCTATCTGGTTGCGATGACCTTGCTTACCGCGGCGATCGGCGCGTTCGAAGCGATATTGTTCGCCTTATTGGGGAAAGTTGTCGACTGGCTGAGCGAAATACCGCCTTCTCAGCTGTGGGAGCGGGAGCGGAATACGCTTCTCTTCTTTGCGGGGCTGCTGGCAGCCAGTCCCTTATTGGTTGCGTTGCAAAATCTTTTTAAACACCAGGTATTGGGAGGAAACTTCCCGATGCGTCTGCGTTGGAATTTTCACCGGATGATGCTCAACCAGAGCATGAATTTTTACCAGGACGAATTTGCCGGACGGGTGGCGGCCAAGGTCATGCAAACGGCGCTTGCTTTGCGCGACGTCTGTTTCATTCTGGGAGACATCCTCGTTTATGTCACCATTTACTTCTTCACGCTGGTCGCAGTGGTCGGCAACTTCAATATCTGGATGTCGGTGCCGTTTATCGGGTGGCTGATTCTGTATATCTTTGCACTGTGGTTCTTTGTGCCGCGGATGGGCCGCGTATCGCAATCGCAGGCCGATGCGCGCGCCCTCATGACGGGACGCATCGGCGATGCTTATACCAATATTGCTACCGTAAAGCTTTTCTCCCATGCCGGCAGGGAGGCAGGATATGCACGGTCGGCCATGCAGGAATTCCTCAAGACAGTGCATAGCCAGATGCGGCTGATTACCAGCTTTGAAATCACGAATCAGATCCTGGGCGCGAGCCTCATCATCAGCGCGGTCGGCATGGCGCTGCTGCTATGGACGGATAACCTGATCGGCGTCGGAGCCCTTGCCGCCGTCGGTGCGATGTCACTGAGGCTCAATGGCATGTCGCACTGGGTCATGTGGGAGATGTCTTCGCTGTTTGAGCAGATCGGTACCGTGCGGGACGGTATCAACACGTTGTCGCGCGCGCATCTGGTAACCGATCACCCAGATGCAAAACCTCTTCGGATCGCCAAGGCGGATATCAGGTTCGAGAACGTTCTTTTCTGCTACGGAGGGAATATCCCGGTAATAGATCGCCTTTTGCTGCATATCAGGTCCGGCGAAAAGATCGGGCTGGTCGGCCGCTCGGGGGCGGGGAAGTCGACGCTGGTAAATCTTCTGCTCAGGTTTTATGACGTTGAGCAGGGACGCATTCTGATTGATGGACAGGATATCAAATACGTCACCCAGAACAGCTTGCGCGCCAATATCGGCATGGTCACGCAGGATACCTCGCTTTTGCATCGATCGGTGAGGGAAAACATTTTGTATGGCCGGCCGGATGCGAGCGAGAACGATATGATAGCCGCCGCGAAAAAGGCTGAAGCGCATGACTTCATAATTGGGTTGACAGACCCGATGGGCCGTAAAGGTTACGATGCCCATGTGGGTGAGCGCGGAATCAAACTATCGGGGGGGCAGCGTCAGCGGATTGCGATTGCCCGGGTCATGCTGAAGGATGCGCCCATACTGTTGCTCGATGAAGCGACCAGCGCACTGGACTCTGAAGTCGAGGCCGCCATTCAGTCGAGCCTGTACCGCCTGATGGAAGGCAAGACCGTGATAGCCATTGCACATCGCCTGTCCACCATTGCGGCGATGGATCGCCTGATTGTAATCGACAAAGGTCGTATCGTCGAGGAAGGCGACCATCAGAGCCTTATCGGGCTTAACGGTCTCTATGCGCGCCTGTGGACTCATCAGAGCGGGGGATTCCTGGGGGATGATATGGAAGGATCCTCCGAGGTCATGCGTGTGGTGGCAAAATCCGGCGTGGCAAAATAGTGTTGATGAAGTACTTATGCGGCGCAATGCGCCCCAGAGCGTCGCCCGAGGAGCCCCGCGAAGCGGGGATCGGGCAGCGGCGGGGATGCCCGGCCGCGTTTGTGGCACGATGAGGCGCCCGCATCCCGCTGCGGGGTGGCGCTCCGGAGCGTGGGGCAGGGTTCCCGCAACGCGGGATCGCCCAGCGAAGGAGATGCCGCGGCCGTGTCAGCCCAGCTTTCCCACTTCAGAATGATCACTCAGGCCGCATCTTCCTGCGGAAGACACTGCTCCGCCCTTCGTGGTCGCGCTTCGCTTATTGACGCCCTACGTTTTTGCTATACCTTTGCGCTGAGCATGCGCTTGGTGGGATCAGCTTTTGCCGATTCAAGTATCAAGCTCTACATCAGCTTCGGGCTTGACGCCTGAGCGAATTGCCGCTTCGGTCAGCGATGGTAGGCAAAGTTCGATGAAGCGGTAAGCGTATCCGCGCAGGTAGTGGCCGCGCCGGACAGAGATGTTTGTGGTATTTTTTTCGAACAGATGTGAA
>DASVYI010000037.1:0-3753 GCA_036392275.1 Nitrosospira sp.
GCATCACCACATAAGCGCTGGCGAACTTCACGAACATCACCTTGCGCGTGAAAAAATGGTGGAAGGTCTGGCTGATGTTCTGGTACGGGTTGGTGTGCTGCTCGTGCGGTAGCTGGATGTTCAGGCCGACGCTGGGTGAAGTCCCGAAATAAGCGCCTTTGTTGGCTGCTTCCATGATGCCCGGCCCTCCGCCGGAAATGACGGAGAACCCGGCATCCGATAATAGCCGGGCGATCTGCTCGGTTAATTTATAGTTGGGATGATCGGGGGAAGTGCGCGCGCTGCCAAAAATGCTCACGGCCGGCCTGATCGAATTGAGCCGTTCCGTCGCTTCTACAAATTCTGCCATAATCCCGAACACTCGCCATGACTCCCTGGCTGACCAGGTTTTTTCCAGAAAATCGGATGTCATGGTGCGGGCTAATTTTTCTTCCGAGTTCATTGGGGGCCTTTGATTAAATGAAAACATTGCTGCTGGTTGACGGCTCGTCCTACCTGTACCGTGCTTATCATGCGCTGCCTGATTTGCGCAATCGCAACAACGAGCCGACCGGTGCAATTTACGGTGTTCTCAACATGCTGCGCCGTCTGCACAAGGATTATCCGGCTGATTATAGCGCGTGCGTATTTGACGCAAAAGGCAGAACCTTCCGCGATGATCTTTACCCCCGGTATAAATCGCATCGTCCGCCCATGCCGGACGACCTGTCGGCGCAAATCACGCCGCTTCATGAATGCATCAGGGCCATGGGGTGGCCGATGTTGATCGTCGAGGGCGTCGAGGCCGATGACGTGATCGGCACGCTGGTCAAACAGGCCGAGCCCGAAAGTATCCGCTGCATCATTTCGACCGGGGACAAGGATATTGCGCAGCTGGTGAATTCGCGCGTGACGCTGGTCAATACGATGACCAACGAAATTCTCGACGAAGCAGGCGTGCTTGCCAGGTTTGGCGTAACGCCGGCGCGCATGCTCGACTATCTGGCGCTGGTGGGAGATACATCCGACAACATCCCCGGGGTGGAAAAGGTCGGTCCCAAAACCGCGGTGAAATGGCTTGCCCAATACGGAAATCTGGATAACCTCATCGCTCATGCCGGTGAAGTCGGCGGCGTGGTGGGGGAAAATTTGCGGAAAGCGCTGGATTGGCTCACCACGTCGCCCGGACTTCTCGCCATCAAATGCGATGTTTTACTGCCGGTCGGCTTGCATGACCTTGGGCTGCAACCGCAGAACACTGCGAGATTGGCGGAGCTGTACGAACGGCTGGATTTTAAAACCTGGCTGCGGGAACTACGGCAGCAATCGCAGCGGGGCATGGACGAACAAGGGGACGAACAGGGCGGCCAGCATGGGCTTCATTCCGCTGCCGGACATCAGAAGAGTCCCGATGAGGTGAAGACAGACTACCAGGCCATTTTTACCGTATCGCAACTGGAAGCGTGGATCGCTCGGCTCGATGCCGCGCCACTGGTGTCGCTGGATACCGAGACCACATCGCTGGATCCGATGCAGGCGCAGCTCGTCGGGATCGCCTTTTCCGTCGAGCCCCACCGCGCGGCCTATGTGCCGCTGGCGCACCGCTATGCCGGCGCGCCGCCGCAATTGTCCATCGATTTCGTGCTCGACAGGCTCAAGCCCTGGCTGCAGGATCCAGCGAAACCCAAGGTGGGTCAGAACCTCAAGTATGACAAGCATGTTTTTGCGAATCACGGGATTACCCTGAACGGCATCGTTCATGACACTCTGTTACAGTCTTACGTGCTCGAGCCCCATCGTCCACACGATATGGATAACCTTGCGTTGCGGCATCTCGATGTCAGGACCACAAGTTATGATGACGTCACGGGGAAGGGCGCGAGCCGGATAGGCTTCGATCAGGTGGACATCGAGCGGGCGACGCAATATGCCGCGGAGGATGCCGATATCACGCTGCGGCTGCACCAGCACCTGTATCCGCAAATTGAATCGGATGACAGGCTCGATTACGTTTACCGCGCGCTCGAAATGCCGGTGATGGAAATATTGTTCGAAATGGAGCGCTGCGGCGTCCTGCTGGACTTGAAGTTGCTCGAAACGCAAAGCCGCGAACTCGCCGAGAAAATGCTGGCGCTGGAGGAGCGCGCATGCACGATCGCCGGACAGCCATTCAATTTGAATTCCACAAAACAGATTCAGGACGTGCTGTTCAACCAGCACAGGCTTCCCGTCCTGAAAAAAACACCGGGCGGCACGGCATCCACCGATGAAGACGTTCTGCAGCGGCTGGCGTCGGATTATCCGCTGGCAAAGGTTCTGCTTGATTATCGCGGCCTTGCCAAGCTGAAATCCACCTACACCGACAAGCTTCCGCGTATGGTGGATGCCGCGACCGGGAGGGTACACACCAACTATGCGCAGGCGGTAGCCGTGACAGGCCGGCTCGCGAGCAACGAACCGAATCTGCAAAACATTCCCGTGCGCACCGCCGAAGGCCGCCGTATCCGCGAGGCTTTCATCGCATCGCCCGGATACCATGTCGTCTCCGCCGATTACTCGCAAATAGAGTTGCGCATCATGGCGCACATTTCCCGCGATGAAGGATTGCTGACGGCATTCGGCGCCGGCGAGGACATCCATCGCGCCACCGCCGCGGAGGTATTCGGCGTTTTGCCAGAAACGGTGAGCAGCGAGCAGCGACGCTACGCGAAGATCATCAATTTCGGGCTGATCTATGGTATGTCCGAATTCGGCCTCGCGTCGCAACTGGGCATCGAGCGCGCTTCAGCCCGGGCTTACATGGACCGTTATTTCGCGCGCTACCCGGGGGTGGCCGATTACATGCAGCGCACCCGGGAAACCGCCCGGCAAACCGGCTACGTCGAAACCGTATTCGGACGCAGATTATGGCTGCCGGAGATCAACAGTTCCAACGCCAATCGTAGGCAGGCATCGGAACGGGCCGCGATCAATGCGCCGATGCAGGGTACCGCGGCAGACATCATCAAGCTCGCCATGATCGCGGTACATGCCTGGCTGGAACGGGAAAATCTGCGCAGCAAAGTCATCATGCAGGTTCACGATGAGCTGGTACTGGAAGTGCCGGATGATGAAATCGAAAAGATGAAAAGCGAATTGCCGCTGCACATGAGCGCCGTAGCCAGGCTGGATGTACCGCTGCTGGTGGAGGTGGGAGTAGGGCCGAACTGGGAAAAAGCGCATTAATCCAGCATTGTGGAATGGTGTCCCTCGTTTTCAGTGCAATAACTGACGGTACGCAAAGCTTGCAATGGATTTCCGATCTCGTCTTTTACCTTGCCGGTGCCACCGGGGCTTCTGGAATGATTCTATCCGATTAGGATTTTGTGCCCCGTATAAGACTTTGTTCCGTAGTAAGTATTGATTGTATTTTGCCAGGTCGGGTCGGCCATATCCGGCCAGTTATCTTTATCCAATCCTGGAGCGGATTCGAGGGGTTCCTTATCTATATCGAGTAGAAAACGTTTGTTCGCTGTATCCAGCTTCAGAACAAAACCGAGAGGCGCGAGCATGGATCGATGGCGATGCCTCCAAGCTTTCCGGTACAACGGAATAAAAACTCTTCCGCAAGTTTTTACGAGTGTGGCATACCGAACAGTATTAGCCACTAAGAGGCGTTAATCTGATTCCCAATGCCATCAGTACCTACTGGCAACGGCAAATCACCTTAAATTTTTTTAACAGGAGACCGAATACATGAACAAAGATCAATTGAAAGGAGCCGCGAAAGACATC
>DASVYI010000038.1:0-1518 GCA_036392275.1 Nitrosospira sp.
ATACGAGTTCATCAACTGGGCAACCCAAGGGGTTTTCGTCGGTTCGCGCTTTGTTCATATGACAGCCCACCTGGACGATCTGTTTCGCCGCAACACGCTATGGGATCCCGCTCTCAAGAGGGATAATCCCGCCGACACCTATCGCTTGAACGGCGCCGACATCAGCAACGCGGTGAGTCAACAGATTGCCTTTCGTGCCGCGCATCCGGCAGCCGGTACCTTCAAGCTGGATTTTGCATTCAACGGTTCCGGGGCGGTGGTCGATCCGGAAGCGATGCCGCTGACCGCAAACTTGACCGAAGACCTGGTGGCGGCGGTGGTCGCCAACAAAACAAATTTCCGCTTTATTAACCACACTTTTACGCATGCGGACATGGATAAGGCACCGGTCCCAACCGGCGCCTCTTGCGATTACGCGACTTTTACCAGCATCGAGGCCATCCGGGCGGAGATTACCAATAACCGGGCTGTCTGGGAACTTCTCGATCTCCCCGAGAGAACTCGAAATAACCGGGTACTCGTAACCGGCGGCCATTCCGGTCTGAAAGACCCCAAATGCACGAATGATCTGACGTTGCACCCCGAAATGTTCAACGTGCAAGCCGATGACATAGCACTTGATCAGGGCGGCGCCAATCCACTATTCCTTCAAGCCGCCGCCAGTGCAGGCGTGGATTATCTTGCGGCCGATTCGTCACAGCGGGCCCAGAATGTCGAACAGTACATCACCCAGTATGATGATGGCAGCCAGAGCGACCGGCTAATGCTGCCGCGCTGGCCGACGAATATCTTTTATAACGTGACGAACCCGTCCCAGCTGGAAGATGAGTACAACTACATTTACCATGGAAGATTTGTCGATGCGGGACAAAATCCGTGCGAAATACCCGGTGCGCTCTGCACTCCCCGGAATTATGCGGAAATTCTCACGATCGAAGCCGACACTGCATTGCGGCATATGCTCGCCTTTAACCGGTGGCCTCATTTCTTTCATCAGGCAAACCTGGCCCGGTACGATGAAAGTGGCAATACGCTCGAATTTGACTGGCTCAATGCGGTCTTCACAGAATACGAGCAGTTGTTCACACTACCGGTCAAGAATCTTCCCTACTATCTGATTGGCGATCACACTGCGGAAAGCCTCGCCGCCAAATCCGCGACCATTCATGCGATATGGAATCGCAACACGAACCAGGTTACGTTATCCGCAAACAAGGCCGTGCCGAATCTTCGCGTTACGGGTCTTTCTGGTGGAGAGCCCTATGGCGGCCAGCTCATCCGTGAAATTACCGTGGACACAACCTCGGCGGCCTACCCGGTCGACAGAGGGCTGACTCGATAAATGTGCACCGCAAAATTTTTTAACCTGATTAGGGGGTTTACAGTGTGAACGACATCCGTTCGATCAGGACTTTCCTTATTCTGCTGGTGGCCGCTTTTTCAGTTTCCGTCATCATGGGGTACTCCGTACCGGCGTACGCAGCCTCGGAAAAGGCCAGTGAGGCGGTCCGTCAAGCC
>DASVYI010000039.1:0-5155 GCA_036392275.1 Nitrosospira sp.
GGATGGGGTGCCTTGATCGCCAGCAGATAGCTTTCGCCTGCTTGCTCGAATCTGACCACTTCGCCGACACCGTCCACATGGCCGCTCACCAGATGGCCATCGAGCCTGCCGGACAGACGCAGGGCTTTTTCCAGGTTGACCCGCCCGCCCTGTTTATCGAGACCCGCGGTACAATTCAGGGTTTCGCGCGACACGTCCACGGAGAATGCGTCATTTTCGAAAGCGGTAGCGGTAAGGCATACGCCGTTCACCGCGATACTGTCGCCCGCTTTGATATCGGTCAGGTCCAGACTTCCGGAGGCAATACGCAAGCTTACACCCTTCTCCAGAGGCGTAATGCGCTTTATTTCGCCGACAGCTTCGACAATCCCGGTGAACATCGAACTCTTCCTGTTTTCCAATACAATAACCACCGCGCTGCCGGGCTGCCGGCTGCCCGATGGGTTGGTGGCACCCGCGCACGATGGTGGTGGTGCGGCAATATGCCGCATGGTTTTGCGTTGCAATATGCGCTAATGTTCGAGGTGCCCCCGGGCAGGCCGTCGCTTGCTTATGAAGAAGCGCAGGATCAGCCGGAGGGATCGACTTCCGGGAGAACCCCATGGCGCATGTCCAGATTCCTTACATCATACAGAAAGACGTTACATGCAACGAAGCCACTTACGGACCCTCTACGGACATGTTCAGCGATCTTAGCCAGTCGCCCCTGAGCAAGAATCTGCACCGCCTGTTTCTGCTCAGGAATATCGTGATTGCCGTGCAGTGCCTGACCTTCGCGCTGGCTTACTGGGTGCTGGAAATGCAGCTCCCCTGGCCGGAAATGGTCTCGGTCGCGGTGATACTGGCCTTTCTGAACCTCGCGACCTGGGCACGCTTACGCCGCAAGCTGCCGGTATCGAGCGTGGAATTCTTCGCCCAGTTGATGGTTGACGTTTTTGCGCTGACGGCTCTGCTTTATTTTAGCGGTGGCTCGACCAATCCTTTCATTTCGCTCTACCTGTTACCGCTGACGATCGCCGCGGCCGCGCTGCCCTGGGCATACACCTGGGTGATGGCGGCCATTACGATAAGCTGCTATACGCTGCTGCTGTTTTACTATGTGCCCCTGCCGCACGACCACGAAGAACACAACAGTGAATTCAATCTGCACGTGTCGGGCATGTGGCTGGCCTTCGTCCTGAGCACTGTATTAATCGCGTGGTTCGTTGTCAAGATGGGCATATCCATCCGCGAACGCGACAAGGATCTGGCCTCGGCGCGGGAACAGGCCTTGCGGAACGAGCAGCTCATCGCGCTGGGAACGCTTGCCGCCGGCGCGGCGCATGAACTGGGCACGCCGCTGGCGACGATGGCGGTCGTATCCGGCGAGTTGCAGAGTGAATATACCGGAGACCCGGAGTTCCAGAATAATATAAGAATCCTGCGCGACCAGATCACGCAATGCAAGCGTACTCTGACGCAACTGCTGGCCGACGCCGGACAGGCCCGGGCGGAAGATGCCAGCGGGCAGGCGGTCGATCATTTTCTGCGCCAGGTGCTGGATAAATGGCAGTTGATGCGGCCCTCGGTGAAATATACCTATCACGGCAGCGGCGTTGAGCCGGCGCCTCAAATTCTCAATACGCAGCTATTGAGCCAGTCCATCCTCAACCTCCTGAACAATGCAGCGGATGCGTCGCTGAAGCATATCGAGATAGAGGTCACCTGGAACCACCAGGAATTGCACCTCGAGATCCTGGATTATGGTGAAGGGCTCAAGGGAGAAGCGGTGCAGCGCGCGGGCCAGGCCTTCTTTACCACCAAGGCGCCGGGGCAGGGCTTCGGCATCGGCCTGTTTCTGGCTAACGCAAATATCGAGCGGTTTGGCGGCAGGGTGCGCCTGACCAACCGCGAGGGCGGCGCCTGCACCCAGGTTATACTACCTTTGATACGTCGAACGGCATGACAGCATCTGAAACCATGGAAGCGGAAATGGAAGTGGATGAGCGGCCGGCGTTGCTGATCGTCGACGACGATCTGACTTTTTGCGGCGTCCTCGCGAAGGCCATGACCAAGCGCGGGTTCAATGTCACCTGCGCGCATTCGGTTGACCAGGCTATGGAGTGCGCGGAAACCTGCCTGCCGGAATATGCCATCATCGATCTCAGGCTCCCGGGCACTTCCGGGCTGACCCTGGTGGAAAAACTCAAAAACCTGGATCCGGGAACTCGCATCGTCATGTTGACCGGATACGCCAGCATCGCCACGGCGGTGGAAGCGATCAAGCTCGGGGCCACGCATTACCTGGCGAAGCCCGTCGATGTTGACGACATCATGATGGCGTTCGAACGCACCGCGGGCGATTCGGAGGTGCCGATCAGCACTCACCCGCTCTCGGTTGGGCGGCTCGAATGGGAATATATCCAGCGCGTCCTGAATGAGAACAAGGGCAATGTTTCCCTCACCGCCCGGGCGCTCAACATGCACCGGCGCACCTTGCAGCGCAAGCTTACCAAGTACCCGTTAAAAAGCTGAAAGGCTCTTCGGATATAATTTAAAGATATATATTTGTTTGTCGTCACGAAAACCGGGCGAGGATACGGATATCTTGACCCACCGCGCGCACATCATCGATTTTTAGCGCGCGTTTTTCCGTAAGCCTGGTGAGTTCCTGCAGCTTTGCCATTCCCCGAGCCTCGTCGCCGATCAGATACGGCGCGAGGTAGATCACCAGCTCGTCCACCAGCCCTGCGGCAATGAGGGCGCCGTTCAGGTTGCGGCCTGCCTCAACCAGGACTTCGTTGACCTCGAAATCGGCCAGCGAGTGCATCACTCCGGCAAGATCGACACGATTGCCTCCATCCGGCAAAACGATGACGCGCGCGCCCACGTCACGCAACCCGCCGATTTTACCCTCGCTGGCATTTGCTGTGAAAATCAATTCTCCGGCTCCGCGCAGCAACCGGGCGTCCACCGGTATGTCCAGGCGGCTGTCCACCACTGCGCGCAGCGGCTGTCTCGACGTGTCGACATGGCGCACGGAGAGTTCGGGATTGTCGGCGAGCACGGTGCCGATTCCGGTCAGGATCGCGCAGGAACGCGCCCGCAGCCGGTGCCCGTCGCGCCGGGCTGCCTCGCCGGTAATCCACTGGCTGGCGCCGTTGTTGAGCGCGGTCTTGCCGTCGAGACTTGCCGCGATTTTCACACGTACCCAAGGCCGGTTGCGCGTCATGCGCGAAACGAAACCGATATTCAGCGCACTCGCTTCCGCTTCCATCAACCCGGTCTGCACTGTTATCCCGGCCTCTTGCAGCAGGGCGCAACCCTTCCCCGCCACCAGCGGGTTGGGGTCCTGCATGGCCATGATCACTTTCGCGACGCCCGCCTCGATCAGCGCTTCCGCGCAGGGCGGTGTCCGTCCGTGATGACTGCACGGCTCCAGTGTGACATATGCGGTCGCGCCCCGGGCCGCCGGTCCGGCGGCTTTGAGGGCATTTATTTCGGCATGGGGCTGGCCCGCGCGTTCATGCCAGCCGCTACCGGCCACCTGGTTATCGCGCACGATCACGCAACCTACGCGCGGGTTGGGGCTGGTGCTATAAAGTCCTTTTTCGGCCAGCCGTAAAGCCTGGGCCATGTAGGTGTGATCGGCGGGGGAAAACGGGATGGATGGCATAACTTCTGGCGGCAACGGTTGACCCCACCGGATGGCTATTTACCCCAAAAGAGCGCCTGATCCGGGATCAGGTTTTTTTGGCCTCGCGTTTGCGCTGGGGTTTCTGCACTTCCTTGATCGCGTCGCGGAAATCGTGAATGCCCTGAAAACTTCTATAGACCGAGGCAAACCGAATGTAGGCGACTTCATCGAGCTTGTAGAGTTCCTGCATCACCATTTCTCCGATCTTGCGCGAGGGGATTTCGCGCTCACCCGAACCGAGAAGCTTTTGCACGATGTGATCCATCGCCGCATCCACTTTTTCCGTGGGAACCGGCCGCTTGTGCAGTGCGCGCATGAAGCTCGTCAGCAGCTTGTCGCGGCTGAACTCGGCGCGGTTGCCATCCTGCTTCACGACCTGAGGCAGACGCAATTCCATCGTTTCATACGTCGTGAAACGCTTGTCGCATTTCAGGCAGCGGCGGCGGCGGCGTATCCGGTCGCCCTCCTCGCTGACGCGTGAATCGATCACGCTGGTGTCATCCGCATTGCAGAAGGGGCATTTCATGATTTACCACTCACCACTCAAAGTGGCTGAGTCAGCATTTCCCCCCGTACACCGGGAATTTGGCGCAAAGCGCTTTCGCCTGGTGCGCAACTTGCGAAAGCACTGCAATATCCGTCGGGGCCTCCAGTACATCCGCGATCAGATTTGCCAGTTGTTCCGATTCAATTTCCGTGAAACCCCGCGTCGTGATCGCGGGAGAGCCGATGCGGATGCCGCTGGTGACAAACGGCTTCTGCGGGTCGTTGGGTATGGCATTCTTGTTGACGGTAATGTGCGCCAGCTCCAGCGATTCCGCCGCCTGTTTGCCGGTAATGTTCTTGGCGCGCAGATCCACCAGAAACATGTGGCAGTCGGTGCGCCCTGAGACGATGCGCAGGCCGCGCTCCTGCAATACCTTGGCCATTACACGCGCATTGTCGATCACCTGCTCCTGGTAATCCTTGAATTCATCCGTGGCCGCCTCTTTGAACGCCACCGCCTTGGCGGCGATGACGTGCATCAGCGGGCCGCCCTGGGTCTGCGGAAAAATGGCGGAATTCAGCGCTTTCTCGTGCTCCGGCTTCGCCATGATGATGCCCCCGCGCGGCCCGCGCAGCGTCTTGTGCGTGGTGCTGGTGACGAAATCGGCGATGCCGACGGGGTTGGGATAATACCCGGCCGCGACAAGACCCGCATAATGAGCCATATCTACGAATAAGTAAGCGCCCACTTCATCGGCAATCTTGCGGAAACGCTTCCAGTCTATCACCAACGCATAAGCGGATGCTCCGGCCACGATCATTTTGGGCTTATGCTCAATGGCGAGCCGCTCCACCTGGTCGTAATCAAGTTCCTCGGTTTCGGGATCAAGGCCGTAGGAAATCGCGTTGAAAATTTTACCGCTGAGATTGACCGATGCCCCATGGGTCAAATGCCCGCCATGGGCAAGCGACATGCCGAGCAGCGTGTCGCCC
>DASVYI010000040.1:0-2010 GCA_036392275.1 Nitrosospira sp.
ATGGATTCGCTCGAGCTCCGCGAGTTGCGCCTTGCTGTTGACGCCGGTGGTTTCCCAACTGTGACCGGGGTGGGCGGCTTTCACATCGAGACCATCCTTTACCGCCATGGCGACGATGTCAGTCAGATAATATTCTTTCTGGGCATTGTTGTTTTCCAGCCTGTGCAGCCAGCCGTGCAGCCGGCGGTTCGGTATCACCATGATACCGGTATTGATTTCGCGGATGTGCCGCTGGGATTTGCTGGCGTCTTTTTCTTCAACGATGGCGATAATTTCACCCGCATCATTCCGCACAATCCGGCCGTAGCCGGATGGATTCGCCAGCTCTACCGTCAGCAGGGCAAGTGTTTCCCCCCGCCTTATTTCCGCACCTTCCGTTTCTCCGCTTCCCATGGCAATCAGCTTCTGTAGCGTATCGGCACGGGTCAGCGGAACATCTCCATACAACACCAGTGTCGCGCCCTCTGAGCCCAGATGAGGCAGCGCCTGCATGAGCGCGTGACCGGTGCCCAGTTGCGGCATCTGTTGCACCCAGGTAAGCGTTTCGTCGGCGATCGCCCGAGGCACTGTCTCCCCGCCGTGACCATATATGACACAAATTTTGTGCGGGGAAAGTGCGCGGGTGGTATCGAGCACGTGCGCAAGGAGGGGCTTGCCGGCCAGCCGGTGTAAAACCTTAGGCAATGCCGAGTGCATGCGCTTGCCGAGACCGGCGGCGAGAATGACGATATTCAGTTCAGGCATATTCATGAGCGATGAATGCTGGCGCCACCGTAATGGCAGAGATCATGCAGCGGCATTGGTTGCGTAAGGATCATTCCCTGTCTCGCATTAGGGAATGTTTACGTAAGGATCGATAATAATGAAACAAATGAGGACCGGAACCCGCGATAAAGGGTGGTTAGCGGATTATATAAACTTATCGGCGCTATGGTAACCCCCCGAACTTCCTATATACAGTTTCAAATATGCCTTCATTTGCCGCTGCGCTCGTCCGCCACCAGTGCTGCAACCTCCGCGAACAATTCGGGGTAGTCTTGCATGCATTCTGAACGTTCGAGACGGATACGCTCGATATTCCGGGTTCTGTTGGATTCCTCCAGCCGGAATCCGAATTTTCCCGGTGTTTCCGGCACGTCATGCGCTACCGGCCTTGGGCCGGTTGACCCCGAAAATGCTGATGCCAATACGATATCGCCCAGTTGCTTCTTGAAATGCCCCGCTTCCCAGTACCAGCGGGTGGCCGACACGCGGTCTCCCTTTGCCGGTATCCTTTCGCAGTTGTAACGACCGTAGCCGCTGAAATCGTACAAGGCGATGTTTGCGTCAGGATGACGCAGCCGTGCGGCGGATACTTCACTAATCAGCAAATTCTTCCATTCCTCGAACGTATGCGCCAGCCCTACTTCTTCAAAAATGGCGAGTATCTGGGCATGATAAGGATAGATGATCAGCGTAGTATCGCTGCCGGACTCGGCCGCCAGGTCGAGAATGGCGCGAAGATGGCCGAAATCGCTACGAGAAAGCAAGCCCTGTGCTTTCCTGAGATAGGTCCTGGTATTTTCCTGTGCTCTTTGCCGGAATAGCGTGAAGTAGCCCTCGCTACGGACAATCGGCCCATATTCCTTCAGTGGGTTGAACCCCCGGGAGGTCATCGTCTCCGCTTCATCGTCGCGCTGGAGAAACAATGTGCGAATTGCGTCCTTTAACGATGCCAATGAGAACAGGCTGTCGAAACGCCAGAACCATCGAGCGACGGAGTGCCGGTCGCCATCGACGGGATGTACAGGCGAGGTCGCGGCCGTCCGGGCTTGATGAACCTCCAGAAAATCGAGGAACTCGACGCCCACTATGGCCGCTTTGGGCTTGATTCCGATCTGATGCAGATATTCTGCCTGTTTACGCACACTGAGGATTCCGGTGCCGGGTATCGCGAGATTGTAGGCTGACAGTCTATGACGGACAAATACGGATGCTTCGGGATCGAAACCGACCTCTGCGCGCGAATTG
>DASVYI010000041.1:0-3736 GCA_036392275.1 Nitrosospira sp.
CATCCGGGCAAGCATCGCGGGAACCCGCTCCGCGTCGACGCCAAACTGTTTGGCGCCACCACCCATTTTCATACCGGAAGATTTAAGTTCGAAGTCCGGATTGACGCGAACCGCCACTTTCGGGCGAACACCAAGCCGATCGGCGAGACCGGCAATGCGCTCCATTTCCTGTTCGGATTCCATGTTCAACACGATGCCGGCGGCAATGGCGCAGGAAAGCTCGTCATCACCCTTTCCTGGCCCCGCGAAACTGATGTGTTCGGGGGATATCGGCGTATCGAGCGCGACTTTCATCTCGCCACCGGATGCCACATCGATTCCATCCACTAGGCCGGCCATATGCTGTACCACGGCAGGCATGGGATTCGCCTTCATGGCGTAGTGGAGGTGAATCTCCTCGGGAAGATGCCGGCGCAGAAAATCAACCCGGTCAGTGATTAACCTTCTGTCATAAGCATAAAAAGGTGTTCTGCCTATTCGTTGCGCCAGCCGCATGAGCGAGACACCTCCGATCTGCAGGCAGTCGTCGCGGACAGGGAATTGAACCGTCGGGGCATGCTTTGGACGAACATTACTCATGCGCCCGGTTCCTCGAAGGCATCTTGCAACTCCTGGGCGAGAAGCTTCCGGTCAATCTTACCATTGGGGTTGCGCGGCAGATTCCCTTGCCTGAATTCAATACGGCTGGGCAGCATGAATGCGGGAAGATGGAGCTTGCATGCAGCAAACAGCGCTTCGCGGTCGAGACCGGCGTCTGAGCGCGGCGTGGCGACTACGACAATCGCCTGGCCCAGCACGGGATGAGGCACCCCAATTGCGGCAGCCTCTGCCACGAGTTCGGTGGCATACAACACCTCCTCGACTTCCATCGGACTGACGCGATAACCGGACGTCTTGATCATTTCATCGCGGCGGCCGATGAAATACAGAAAACCCTCCTCATCCATGCGCACGGTATCGCCCGACCACACCGCCAATTCCGGGATCGTGAGTCCCGATTGACGGGAAAGAACAGGCTTGAAACGCTCTGCGGTTTTTTCATGGTCGTTCCAGTACCCCATGGATACGTGAACTCCCCGGTGCACGAGCTCGCCCGGCTCGCCGGCGGCACAGGGTGAACCATCTTCCCGTAGCACGAGTACTTCCGCATTGGGAATTGCTTTGCCTATGGAATCAGGACGTATGTCCACTTGCTCCGGGGGCAGAAAGGTCGAGCGAAATGCCTCGGTAAGACCGTACATGAGAAAAACGGCGGTGTTGGGAAGACTGCTGCGCAACAGATCGAGTGTCGCCCGCGGCATCGCCCCGCCGGAATTCGTGATATAGCGCAGCGAAATGGCTTTCGGCCATTTCAGTTGGGCCAGCTGAATCCATAATGGGGGTACCGCAGCCAGACCGGTGATGCTTTCCTCCTCGAGTGTATCGATGATGTCTCGCGGCATGAGATAATTCATCAGGACACCGGTAGCCCCGACACGGAATGCGGTAGTGAGCTGGTTGAGCCCGTAGTCGAAACTCAGCGGAAGAACCGACAGAATACGGTCATCAGGACTGTTTTTCAAATACTGGGCCACGCTTGCCGCGCCCGCCGTCAGATTGCGATGAGAAAGGACTACGCCTTTCGGTTTGCCGGTGCTTCCCGAAGTATAAAGAATGGCGGCCATGTCACCGTCGATACGACGGTGCGCCCGGACCTCGCCTGCTTCTCCAACCTTCCCTGCCGCCCCTGCCTTCTCTGCCTGTGACAGCGCATCTTCCCATGATATGACTTTCAGGCTTGCGATCACCGGTAACGCTTCTGCCGGACTTGCAACTATTACAGCGCGTAAATCGTGACACTGGGGCAAAACCGCGGCGAGCAGCTTCAACCGTTCACCCGAGGTTACCAGAATCCTGACGTTACAGTCGCGCAGAATATAGGCGACCTGTTCAGATTTGAGAAGGGGATTGATTGGTACAAAAACACCCCCTGCCGCCGTAGCACCGAACAGGGCAATAACCGTTTCCGGCCTTTTTTCAAGATAAACGCCCACGCGCTCACCCCGGTCGAGCCCCAGTGCGAGCATGCTACCCCCCGCTGTCCGGACCTCCTGGGCCAGCATGGAATAGCTCACCCGGCTTTTCCGGTACACCAACGCTTCCGCGTCCGGGAAACGGTCCGCAGACTTGAAAATGAGCTCGTGGATGAGATCTGACATTTATCGGGAACAACCTAAATCCGGTAGTTGGACGGGGTGGAGTGTGCGGTTTTTTGGGGTGCGGGGCAAGGCGCAACGACGCGGAATGGCCATTCCATTCCAAGGAGTTGCAACGCAGCCATGCGCCGCAAAAATCGCATAATCCGCCCCGTAGCGGACTCACCACAAAAGTGAATGTTAAGATTCATAAAAAATCTTTATGGACCATAGCAGTAAAGTTAAAAAGAGCGGTCAACTGCCGGATTTAGGTTCAATTATTGTTTTATCCGGTGACGGTTCATCAAATCGTAAATAGTGGGCCGGCTGACTCCCAGCAGCTCCGCCGCCTTGACAATGTTGCCGTCGACTCTCGCCAGCGCTTTCATCAAAGCGTCGTACTCGGCTTTGTCGCGTACCTGGCGCAGATTGACGGGTTCCGCCTCAACAGCTGGCGCCTGCAAGCCGAGATCTTCCAGGCCTATCAGCGGTCCGTCAGCCATGATCACAGCACGTTTGATGCAATTTTCCATTTCACGAACGTTGCCCGGCCATGCATGACTTTCAATTGCAGCAATGGCTTCTTTGCTGAAAGTGAGCGACGGACGTTTTTCCTGGGTGCAGAATTTGTTCCTGAAGTGATGTGCCAGCAACGCGGCATCGCCGATCCGCTCTCGCAAAGGGGGAATGGTGATAACGATTTCGCTCAGGCGATAATAAAGATCTTCGCGAAAACGACCCTCTTCGATCAGTTTCTTCAAATTCTGATGTGTCGCGCATACGATACGCACGTCAACGGATATTTCTTTACGCCCTCCGACCCGTTCAATCACCCTTTCCTGCAAAAAGCGGAGTAGCTTTGCCTGTAGCGGCACAGGCAAGTCACCCACCTCATCGAGAAAAAAAGTCCCTTCATGAGCGAGTTCTATTTTACCCGGAGTCTGCTTGACCGCGCCGGTGTAAGCACCTTTTTCATATCCAAACAGCTCGCTTTCCAAAAGCGCTTCCGGAATGGCCGCGCAATTGATCGCCATGAAACGTTTTTCTTTTCTGGCGCTCGATTGATGGAGGGTTCTCGCAAGAATTTCCTTACCCGTGCCGCTTTCACCCAGCAGAATGACGGTAGCGTCGGATGGCGCGACTTTTTCAATATTGCGGCATACTTTTACCAGCGCGGGATCGCGCGTAACGATACCGTTTATGGACGAGTATGCCTGAGCCTGCATCAATCTGCGATTCTCCTGCTGCAGTGAATGCAGATAGAACGCTCTCTCCACCACCAAGCCCAGCATTTCGGGATCGCAGGGCTTTTGATGAAAATCGTAAGCCCCCATACCGATAGCTTTCAATGCATGGCCATGATCCTGATTACCCGTCAGGACGATCACCTTGGTGTCGGGTGCGAGCTCGAGTATCTGCTCCAGCGTGGCCAGCCCCTCAGAAGCACCGTCCGGATCGGGTGGAAGCCCCAGATCCATAGTGACAACGGCCGGTTCATGCCGCCTGGCCAGGGCAAGCGCGCTTTCGCGGTCACTTGCCACCAGCACTTCGTAAGCATCGAA
>DASVYI010000042.1:0-8197 GCA_036392275.1 Nitrosospira sp.
CGCTGCCAATCAGAAAAGTCCAGAACGCAACGGGAAGTTTTTTCCTCAGCCCACCCATCCGGAAAATATCATGTTCTTCGTGCAGGCTCATGATGACCACACCTGCGCCGAGGAACAGCAAAGCCTTGAAGAAGGCGTGCGTCATCAGGTGAAAGATGGCGGCTGACCAGGCGCCTACTCCCAGAGCAAGGAACATATAACCGATCTGGCTGATGGTCGAATAGGCGAGCACCCGCTTGATGTCTTTTTGGGCAAGTGCACTGAATCCTGCCAGCAGCAGGGTAAGTGCGCCTATTACTGCTACCGCCAGTTGTACGGATGGCGCAAGCGAAAAGAGCACATGCGTGCGGGCGATCAGATAGACGCCTGCCGTTACCATGGTCGCCGCATGCATCAGCGCGCTTACCGGCGTGGGACCGGCCATTGCGTCAGGCAGCCACGTCTGTAGCGGGAGCTGGGCAGATTTGCCCACCGCACCGCCAAGCAGAAGCGCTGCAGCGAGAATAGCGAGCTCCGACCCCTCCGGCCACTGCTGCGTCGCGCGCTGCATCAACGGCTGGATATCAAGGGTTCCCAGATGAGTGAACAGCAAAAAAAAGCCGATCGCCATGGCGGTATCGCCGACCCGGGTCACGATAAACGCTTTGCGCGCCGCGTGCCCGTTGGCAGGGTCCCGGTACCAGAATCCGATCAGCAGGTAGCTGCAAAGTCCCACCCCTTCCCAGCCCAGGTAAAGAAACAGCAGATTGTCGGCAAGAACCAGGATGCACATCGAGCCGACGAAGAGATTCATATAGGCGAAAAAGCGGGCATAGCCCTCATCGCGGCTCATGAATTCTGTGGAATAGAGGTGTATCAGGAAACTGATGACAGTCACGACCAGGACCATCACCAGTGATAACGCGTCAAGATAAAAAACAATTCCTGGTGAGAAACCGACCACGGCGATCCAGGTCCACGCTTCCTGCCGGAAAACAAAACCCGGTGGCGGCGCAGCGATGAAATCGATCCCGATCAGGATGGCAACGAGTGCCGAGAGCGCCACCGATCCCGTCCCGATTACCGCGATACTGCGATGTCCCAGACGGTTTCCACCCAGCACCAGCAGCAGGAAGCCGGCTAGAGGCAGCGTGGGAATAAGCCAGAGCAGGGGCAGCATATTATCATCCCCGCATCTTGCTTACCGCATCGGCGTCCAGTGTCTGGAAGCGTCGGTGCAACAGCAGCAGCAATGCCAAGCCGACAGAGACTTCAGCCGCCGCCACTGACAGGATAAAGATGAACATCACCTGCCCGTCGGCCTGCGCCCAGTGTGAACCGGCCACCACGAAGGCAAGCCCGGCGGCATTCAGCATGATCTCGATCGACATCAGGATAAAAATCAGGTTGCGCCGTACAAGGATGCCGGTCATTCCCAACGCGAAGAGGATTGCGGCGAGCAGCAGACCATGATGCATGGGAACAGCGGCCGCAACTGTGGTAGCAGCGGACGCAGCAGCCTCAGCCGTCGTCATGACCGTGCCCCATCCGAACGGGATGCCGAATGCGAACTGAAACGTGGCTCGGTATGCCAGCCGAGGTGACAGGCGCCGACCAATCCGGCCAGCAGCAGCAGCGATGCCAGCTCGACACCGAGGAGATAGGGTCCGAAGAGCGCGATGCCGACTTCCTTCGAATCGACCACGACACCGCTGGAGATTGTGGCGCCCCCATATGCGCCCTGCACACCCTGTACATCCTGAACGAGGATATAAATCAGTTCTGCCAGGAGCAATGCCGACAGTATGGAGGGTCCCACCCACATGGCAGGACTCATCCATTCCCGCTCCTTGACCGCGGCGGCTTTACCGAGGTTAAGCATCATTATCACGAACACGAACAGCACCATGACCGCCCCTGCATAAATGATGACCTCCAGTGCAGCGACAAATGGCGCCCCCAGCACAAAAAAGACGATTGCCACGGCAAGCAGCGATACGATCAGGTAGAGCAGCGCATGTACTGCGCTTGGGCCCCTGATGACCATCAGGGTGGCTGCGATGGCAATCGCACCGGATAAATAAAATGCCGCTTCCATGGGATCCCTCCTGTACAGATTAGGGATTAAGGCAACAACGAATGCCGGTCTACCGGCGGCGCTTCGTTCTCGGCCTCGCCCTTGTTCTTGCCGCCGATTGCGACCCCCGCGACCCGGTAGAAGTTATAGCCCGGGTATTTGCCGGGGCCATCGATTAAAAGGTCTTCTTTTTCGTACACCAGGTTTTTCCGGTCGTACTCACCCATTTCGAAATCGGGCGTAAGCTGGATCGCGTCGGTGGGGCACGCCTCTTCGCAGTATCCGCAAAAAATACAGCGTGAAAAATTGATCCGGAAGAACGCAGGGTAGCGCCGGCCATGCTCGTCTTCGGTTGCCTGGAGCGCGATGCAATCTACCGGGCAAGCTGCCGCGCAGAGGTAGCATGCGACACAACGTTCCTCCCCATCCGGGTCCCGGCTCAGGATGATGCGTCCGCGCCAGCGCGGCGGAATGTAGGGCTTCTCTTCCGGATACTGAACCGTTACTCGCCGCCGGAACATGTGCAAAAAGATGATCCACATCGTCTTCAGGGAATTCCACATTTCATATTCCTCCGTGCCTCGTACCAACGTGGTCACGCCCACGCCAATACGATTGCACCTGTGACCAGCAAGTTGACAAGCGTGAGCGGCAGCATGACTTTCCAGCCATAGGCCATCAGTTGATCATAGCGGGGTCGTGGCAGCGATGCCCTCAGCAAAATGAAGAAGCCGATGACAATAAAAGTCTTGAGCAGGAACCACATCAACGGCGGCAGCAACGGCCCCAGCCATCCACCGAAGAATAATGTCACTATCATTGCCGAGACGAGGGTGATGCCGACGTATTCGCCAATGAAAAACAAGCCAAACTTCATGCTGGAGTATTCGGTGTGAAAGCCAGCCACCAGTTCGTTTTCCGATTCGGGCAGATCAAAAGGCAGCCGGCGCGCTTCGGCGATGCCTGCTACGGTAAAAGTTGCCAAGCCGAGAACCTGCGGTATGCAGAACCAGAGATTTTCCTGCGCGGCAACGATGTCGCGCAGATTGAACGAACCGGCGAGCATGACCACGCCCATCAGCGCCAGCCCCATGAACACCTCGTAGCTCAACATCTGAGCTGCCGCCCGGAAGCCGCCGAGCAGCGAATACTTATTGTTGGATGCCCATCCGCCCAATACCACGCTATAAACGCCCAGCGACGACATGGCGAGGAAAAACAATAACCCGATATTCAAATCGACCACGCCAATGCCCGGCGCGATGGGCACCACGGCAAATGCGAGCAGCGTGGTGACGGCAACGACTGCCGGCGCCAGCACGAACACCGCCTTGTCGGCAAATGGAGGCACCCAGTCCTCCTTGGTCAGCAGCTTGATTGCATCGGCGGCGATTTGCAGCATCCCGAATGGCCCCACCCGGTTCGGGCCGTAGCGGTCCTGCCAGACCCCGAGCAGGCGGCGCTCAATCCAGGACAGCAGTGCCGAGAAAGCAAACACCACAGCCAGAATCACGATCAGATTCACTCCGATGCGCGCCGACTCATTCATGGCACCCTACCCCCCTTTATACTGTTTTTCTTCTCCGCCCTTGTTACCCTGCCCCACGCCGGCAAAGCAATTCCCGCAAGACCACCGAGACCTGGCAGGCCGACGGGCAAACCAGCGACGCCACGTTGCAGCTCTGGCCTCAATTGCACCGGCAGCGAGTACACTTTTGGAAAACCCTCCGCAGCGTTCACTGGAAAGTCCGACGGCAAAATTCCCGGTGGCTGCGGAAGCAGCAGCCACGCGTCATCTCCCGCGGTCAGTCCAAGATGGTCCGCATCGCCGGGGTTGAGCGCCAGATATGGCTCGGTACTCAGCTCGGCGATGCCGGGCGCCAGGACACTCAGCTCCTCGGTACCAAAGATATGGTGCAACGGCAGCAGCAGCCATTCGCCCGCGCGCGGCTCGAAACCAGCCGGTACATTTTCAAAATATGCAGGTTTTTTATCCGGCGCTGGCTCGATCAGGCGCTCGCCCGGGTCGCCCCCGGTGAGCGGACCACCCACTTCGTCCTGGAACTTGTTTACCGCCTGCACCGAGTTCCAGCCGGGCGCCCAGAACCGGGGGATGAGTGCTGGCGGCGGATGATCCGGGTAGCCTTCCATCGAGAATGCCAAGGGGGTATCCTGGTCATCGGGCTGCTTGGGCTCATGCACGTTTACCCCGGCATGCATGGCGGTGCGCCCGCTGTAACGGTGGGGCTGGCGCGGAACCTTCTGACCATCGATGCGAAAACCCGCCGATGGCGCGGCATGCAAAATCGCTTCCAGGCGTGGAATTGCCGCGGCACATGCGGCAGTGACATCATCCAGATTCAACCATCGGGCTTCATTCCCGCGGCCGCCCGCAGCCATGATATCCCGCACCCAGCGCCAGCTTTCCTGAATGTCGCCCGAAATATCACCCCTGATATCATCCTTGGGCACGAATACCTGAAAGAATCGCTGCGCCCGGCCTTCGTTATTCACCAGCGTGCCGTCCGCCTCGGCAAAAGTTGCCGCCGGAAGCACCACATCAGCCTTCGCGCTGGTCGCATGCTCGATATGATCGATGATCACGATATGCCGGGCGGCAGTAAAAAGCCGATTGATCTGCGCGGCATCGTCACGCCGGTAAAGATCATTTTCCAGAACGATGAGGGTATCCACAGCGCCGCTTTCCATCACTTCCCGCGCCGTTTCAAGACCTTCACCCCCGAGCATCGCCGCACCCAGGCTGTTGCATTCGGAAACCGCAAAGCAGAGTTCCGCGGTTCGGCCTGTGCTGCATAGCGCCCATGCAACGTTGGCCGCCGCCTCAACGATGACTTCATCGCGGCAACCCATGCCGGAAACAATCAATGGACGCTCAGCCGCCTTCAGCTTCCCGGCAATGACATCAGCCAGTGCATGCATCGCATCGGATAATCCCGCCACTGGCGGCGCACTCGAATCGACCGCATGCGCCACCGCGAATCCGAGGCGGGCGAGGTCGGCAGGCGGTCCATGGAAGGTCTGCGTGGCGATGTCATCCAGCCTGGTATCCGCGATGGTTGCGATAAACAATGGCCCGTGCTCCTGTTGCGTCGCGTCGCGCACCGCATTGTCGTTCCAGAGCGGAATACCCATTTTCTCAGCCACCTTTTGCGGTTGGCGGCGCACCGTTTGGCGCAGCGCGAGCGCGAGCCGTGGCGCGGTATTGGTAACATCTTCCCCCAGCACCAGCACCGCATCCGCCAATTCCACTTCATGCAACGATGGTGTGCGAGCGGGCCCCTTTCTTAAAATATCCAGTATGGAGGCGAGCAGGCGGGAATCCTGCTCCGATACACCGGAATAAAAACGGTCCCGCCCGACCAGGGTGCGCAACGCAAAGTTGGCTTCGAGCGAGGCGCGCGGGGATCCGATTCCGATTGCACGAGCCCCGGACAGGATGTCGCCGAAATGCTGGAGCGCGTCGCGCTTGGTGGCGGGTTGCAGTGATTCGGTTCGGTCTTTACGCAGCGAGGGTTGCCTGATCCGGCGCTCGCTGTTGACGAATTCGTAACCGTAGCGGCCGCGGTCGCATAGGAAGTAGCCGTTGACCGCGCCGTTGAAACGATTATGGATACGCCGCAATGTGCCATAACGCTCACCCGGAATGGTGTTGCAGCCCAAGCCGCAATGCACGCACACCGAAGGCGCCGTTTGCAGGTCCCACTTGCGTGTGTAATGCCGCTTCAGGGTTTTGTCGGTAAATACACCGGTGGGGCAAACTTCCACCAGGTTGCCGCTGAACTCACTCTCAAGGGCTCCATCCTGATGACGGCCGAAGTAGACCTGATTGCGCAGTACCAGCGCATCGAAATCGCGTCCGCCCGCATAGTCGCGATAGAATCGCGTGCACCGATAGCACTGAATGCAGCGATTCATCTCGTGGTTGACGAAAGGGCCCAGGTTCTGGTTATAGAAGGTACGCTTCCGGCCGCGGTAACGGCGATAAACATGCCCATTCATGACTGTCATGTCCTGTAAATGGCATTCGCCGCCTTCGTCGCACACCGGGCAATCGTGCGGGTGATTCACCATCAGCCATTCCGCCACGCTCGCGCGAAACTCCCGTGCCTCGGGGTCGTCGATCGAAATTCGAACCCCGTCCTTCGCGGGTGTCATGCACGCCATGACGATCTTGCCGCGCTTGTCTTCCTCGTTCTTGAACTGCTTGACCGCGCATTGTCGGCATGCGCCCACCGAGCCGAGCGCGGGATGCCAGCAGAAATACGGCAGGTTGAATCCCAGCGAAAGACATTCCTGCAGCAGGTTCTCGCCATCTTTGGCAGGATAGGGCCGGTTGTCGACGTGGATGGTCGTCATCACATTCGCCTCGTTATATTTCCCCTTGCCCCTTTATATCTTTCACATTTGCCTCCAGGGACAGTGCTTTTCATGGATGTGACGCTCGAAATCATCCCGGAAATACTTGAGGCCGCTTTGCAGCGGCTCTGCCGCACCGGGTGCAAGCGCACAGAAGGTGTGCCCCGGGCCCAGCAATCGCGCATGGGATTGCAACCGCTCCAGATCGGAGGCTTGGCCGCGTCCCGCCTCCATGTCCTGCAATATCTGTTCGATCCATGAAAGGCCCGACCAGCAAGGCGTGCACCACCCACAGGATTCCTGCGCGAAGAAGTGCTCGAGATTGAGCAGCATGCCGACCGGGCAGGTCTTGTCATCAAGAACAATCATGGTGCCGGTGCCGAGGCGGCTGCCCGCTGCCTGCATTGAGTCGAAATCCATCGCCGCATCCAGGTGCTCAGTGACGACAAAGTCGGTCGATGCGCCGCCCGGCAGCAAACCGCGAAACCGATACCCATCGCGCATGCCCCCAGCGTGCTCTTCCAGAATCTCGCGCACAGGCGTGCCCATCGGCAATTCCCACAAGCCCGGGTGCTTCACCCTTCCGCTCACCCCATACAGCTTGGTACCGCCGTCGCTGCTGCGGCTCAGGCCCTTGAACCATGCGGCACCCCGGTTCACGATATGCGGAATGTTGCACAAAGTCTCAACGTTGTTGACGATGGTGGGCTTGCCCCACAGGCCGCTCACCTGGGGATACGGAGGCTTGGCGCGCGGATTGGCGCGCCTGCCTTCGAGCGCATTGAGCAGCGCGGTCTCTTCTCCGCACATATAACGGCCGGCGCTGACGTGAAGATGCAACTCCAGGCTGTACACGGAGCCCAGGATATTTTTTCCCAGATATCCGTGGCGGTACGCCTCGGCGATCGCCCGCTCCATCCGCCGGGCTGCCAGCTTGTACGCCCAGCGCAGAAATACGTAGGCCACGTCGGCCTGGATCGCATATGCGCTGACGATGATGCCCTCGATCAATTGATGGGGGTCGCCTTCGAGCAGCAGGCGGTCCTTGAACGTACCGGGTTCCATCTCGTCGGCGTTGCAGACGAGATATTTTGGATGCGGCGCGTCATCATCCATCGGTACAAAACTCCACTTCTGCGCGGTGGGGAACCCCGCCCCACCGCGCCCGCGTAGGTTTGATTCCTTCACCGCTGCCTGGACTTCCGCAGGCGGCATGGTCAACACCTTGCGGAGTGCGGCATAGCCGCCCGCCTTCTCGTACTGCGCGAGATCAGGCGGCTCCTTGCCTGGTGAGATGTTACGGGTCAGCGGTGTTTCCATCGGTTGATTTTTTTTCTTCCTGTTGATAACTGGCGAGAATTTCATCGAGCCTGGCGGGATCCAGATCCTGGTAATGCGCGTCATCCACCATCATGACAGGGGCATGATCACAAGCACCGAGGCATACATTTGGCAACATGGTAAAGCGGCCATCGGCGGTGGTCTGTCCCATCCCGACGCCCAGCCGGTCCGTCAGATGCTGGCGCAGGCGTTCATAACCCATGATCCAGCAACTGACGCTGTCACATAGCAGAATGACGTGCTTGCCTACTGGCTTGCGGAAAATCATGTTGTAGAAGGTTGCAACACTCTCCAGCTCCGCCGGCGTAATCTGCAACGCCTCGGCCACGTCCTTAATGCCGTCATCCGATACCCAGCCGCGATGCTGCTGTACGACCTTGAGCGCCTCGATGCATACCGCGCGATTATTCGGGTAATGCCGCG
>DASVYI010000043.1:0-10247 GCA_036392275.1 Nitrosospira sp.
GACAAGTTCACTTCCCTGCAATTTGTAATGACGTTTATGCGCATGGGCACTCAACTTCTGGTGCGCTCCTCCGTTCTGCTGACCATGCTGGCGGCCGGAACAGTCTTTGCTCAGCAACCCGCCAACAGCGGCATCGTAACCATCGATCGTATCGTCGCAGTCGTGAATGAGAACGTGGTTACCCGCCACGAACTTGACGAGGTACTCAAAGCCACTGTCAAGCAACTACAGAAGCAGGGCGTACAGCCGCCCGCTCCCGCGGTGTTGGAAAAGCAGTTGCTGGAGCGCCTCATCGTCAACCGGGTCCAGCTACAGCTTGCAAAAGAAACCGGCCTTACCGTGACCGATACGGAACTCGACCAGACATTGCGGCGCATCGCCCAGGAAAACAAGCTGACAATGCCGGAATTTTACAGTGCACTCGAGCGGGACGGAATTAGTTTCAACAGGTTCCGGGATGAAATTCGCGATGAGATCATTCTGGTGCGGCTGAAGGAGCGTGAGGTCAATAACCGCATAAATGTAACTGAAGGGGAAGTGGATAATTTCCTGCATAATCAGGAAGGCTCCCCCAATCATGATGATGAATACCGCATTGCCCATATTCTGGTACAGGTACCGGAACACGCCACCCCATCGCAAATCTCGGACAGGCGGCTGCGCGCGGAGGCTGCCCTGGCGCAATTGAGGAATGGCGCCGACTTTTCACGGATAGCGGCAGAATTTTCCGATTCTTCCGACGCAATGGAGGGCGGGTTGCTTGATTGGCGGCCAGGTGCTCAACTAACCAAGAAATTCGCCGATATACTGGCGCCGATGAAGCCCGGCGAAATTACTCCGGTCATTCAAACCCAGAATGGTCTTCACATTCTCAAGCTGGTCGATCGCCGCAATCCCAAAGCAAACGCACCCGCGATGGTGGATCAAACCCATGCCCGCCATATTCTTGTGAAAATTAGCGAACTGACATCCGAAGCCGATGCCAGACGCCGCATCATTGAGCTGAAGGAGCGTCTGGATCATGGCGGCAAATTCGATGAACTGGCCAAACTTCATTCCGAGGATGCCAGTGCCGCTTCAGGCGGTGATCTGGGCTGGGTCTCACCCGGCGACACCGTGCCGGAGTTCGAGCAGGCCATGAAAACACTCAAGCCCGGCCAGATCAGTGAACCGGTGCAGACGCCATTTGGCTGGCACTTGATTCAAGTTCTCGAGCAGCGGACTCAGGACGTCAGCCAGGAACGACAGCGCCAATCGGCACGCCAGGCGATCAGGGCGCGCAAAGCCGATGCCGCATTTCAGGAATGGCTGCAACGCCTGCGTGACCGTGCCTACGTCGAATACAGGCTCGAGGAAGGGTAAGTTCAGCAAACTGCTGAATACCGCTCCCGCACCGCGGACAGACATGAAGCCGGTACTCGCCCTGACTGCGGGAGAACCCGCAGGGATTGGTCCCGATCTGTGCGTGCAGATCGCCCAGGTGGATCTGCCTTATAACCTGGTCGTAATCGCGGACCGTGAACTGCTGCGCGACCGCGCCCATTCATTACAGCTTCCACTGGAAATAATTGACTACCCTCCTATTCTCGACACCGGGCACAAGGCTGGCACGTTGTGCGTGCTGCACATCCCGCTCGCTGAACCTGCAACACCCGGCAAACTGGATTCAGCCAATGCGCGCTACGTTCTAAGCACCCTGGACCGCGCCGTCGAGGGCTGCAGCAAGGGTGAATTCGATGCGATGGTTACCGCGCCGGTGCACAAGGGCATCATCAACGACGCGGGCATGGCATTTACCGGTCACACGGAGTATCTGGCCGGTCTGACCGGCGGCGAGGCGGTCATGATGCTTTCCGGCGGCGGGATGCGGGTAACGCTGGCGACCACCCACCTCCCGCTGAAGGACGTCCCCGCGGCCATCACGGAGCGCCTGCTGGAGCAGAAGCTCGGCATAATCTGGCGGGACCTGATTGCACGCTTCGCAATTCCCCGGCCGCGCATTGCGGTGGCTGGCTTGAATCCCCATGCCGGTGAATCCGGCTACCTCGGCAGGGAAGAGATCGATACCATCATCCCGGTACTCGACCGGCTGCGCGCCGCGGGAATGGATTTGATCGGTCCCCTGCCCGCCGATACCCTCTTCAACCCGCTCAGGCTGAAAGAATATGATTGCGTATTCGCCATGTATCACGACCAGGGGCTGCCGGTGCTCAAGCACGCCAGCTTCGGCACAGCCGTCAATGTGACGCTGGGCTTGCCCATCATTCGCACATCGGTGGACCATGGCACCGCGCTGGAGCTGGCTGGAACCGGCCGGAGCGACCCCGGCAGCCTGATTGCGGCAATTGAAATGGCCGCGGCGCTGGCAGGAAACCGGCAATAGATCTCCCAACCGGCGCCGCCCTACGAAAACTCGTAACCTGGCATATAAGTACTTGAGAGCAGGTCATGCGCCACATTCCCCGCAAGCGCTTCGGCCAGAACTTCCTTGTTGATCCCAAGGTCATAGAAGACATTGTTCACGCCGTCCATCCGTCCAGGGACGACCTTCTGGTTGAAATCGGACCTGGACTGGGCGCACTCACAGGGCCTCTGCTGCGATCGCTCGACCACCTGCATGTGGTGGAAATCGATCGCGATATCGTCGAGCGCCTGCACGGGGAATTCTCCGGAGAAAGATTGACGCTGCACTCGGGTGATGCGCTCGAATTCGACTTTTCCACCCTGGGTAAAAATCTTCGGGTGGTGGGCAACCTCCCCTACAATATTTCCACTCCCCTCCTGTTTCATCTTAACCGATTCGTGGACTCCATTCGTGACATGCACTTCATGTTGCAAAAAGAAGTGGTGGCGCGCATGGTGGCGGCCCCTTCCACGCCGGATTACGGCAGGCTTTCGGTCATGCTGCAATGCCGTTTTGAAATGGAGCAGCTTTTCATCGTGCGGCCGGAATGCTTCCGGCCTGTGCCAAAAGTCGAGTCTGCCGTGGTCCGCATGATCCCGCGCAAGCAGCCTCTTGTCGCGGCAGACAGCGAAGCGGCATTCGCAAATGTTGTGTCCGCTGCATTCGCACAACGGCGCAAAACCCTGCGCAATACCCTGCGCGACTATCTCAGTCCAAAGGACTTCCCGTCGCTTGAAATCGATCCAGGCCTGCGGGCAGAGAACCTGTCGGTCGCGCAATTCGCCGCAATCGCGAAATACCTGAATAAATAAGTTAAGTTAACCGGCAACTTCTCCGTTGGCGATTGCAGCCAATATTTTGCTATCTTCAATCGTAGGGTCTATAAAAAAGCTTGGTAGATACTCCGTATTATTCGATATCGCCGGGTATCGGAATGCAGGAGGGAATATGTCAGCCGCCACAACATGGCAAGATCTGCTTCAACCGGGAAGAGCAACCGACTTCTTTTCCCGCAGGAAATTCCCGCCATTCGACCCGGAAGCTACGTGGAATTACAGCCGTGCGAACGCGCTATGGCTTGCCGAGTTCAGCAGACTGATCTACCGGCATGACATAGAGGAAGAAGATCCGCCGTGGCAGCCGACCCGCACCAGTCTCCTGGAAAAAGCAGGATTCAGGCAGCGCCGTTTTTTCATTTCGCAAAACACGCAGGCAATGCTGGTTGAATCCGTCGCAGCACCGTTGTTCGCTGTTCTGGTTTTCCGCGGTACCGAGCGAAGCCTCAATGACCTGATCACCGACCTTGAATTCGGAATACCCCCGTTAGACCAGCAGGTAGTGGGCGTGCATCAGGGTTTCAGGAAAGCGCTCGATCTGGTCTGGGACAACATCGACAAAGAGCTTGCCACGCTTGACTGCCCCGTTTTTTACACCGGGCATAGTCTGGGGGCCGCGCTTGCCACGCTCGCGGCGTTGCGCCGCGCACCCCGTGCACTCTACACATTTGCGTCGCCACGGGTTGGCAACGAAGCGTTTGTCGCTTCATTCGTCAGCTTGCCTATTTTTAGAGTTGTAGACGATGAGGACGCGCTGACTCTTTTGCCGCCCGAATTGCTGGGATTCCGCCATGTCGGCACCCTGCAATTGTTAATGGATCCCGAGACGGATTCCAATAAGGCCTGGCCATATCTTTCCGTGCCACCTAAACCTCTGGCTGATCATGCGCCGGTAAATTATGTCGACAGAATATGACAACGGTTGAACACGCTCCGGTGGGTTCCGTTTATTAAGCCAGCGCGTGCATTTTTCCGGTACCAGGCGGACCCGAAGCGAATGACGCATTCAGGCTTTCCATCTCTGCCCCAGGAGTATTTATGAAAACGGTAAAACTACTGATCATCGTGACCGGGATTGGCATCTTGGGGATTGCCGTGTTTATTTATTCCGGCGTGTTCAACATTGCCGCGGATGATCCGCACTGGCCGGTAACCTACAAAATGCTCACCATGATACGCGATCGCTCGGTGGAGGCGCATTCAGCTGCGATCGCGGCACCCGACCTCGATAACGACGCGAAAATCAGGCTGGGTGCCGGAAATTACGACTCGATGTGTACCGGCTGTCATCTCGGGCCCGGCATGGAAGAATCCGAGTTGAGCTTGGGCCTGTATCCCAAACCGCCGTCATGGCGTGAAATCGGCAAGGTCGACCCGCGCGAAGCATTCTGGATAATCAAGCACGGTGTCAAGATGAGCGGCATGCCGGCATGGGGCAAGAGCGTGGGTGACGGACATATCTGGAATATCGTCGCCTTTGTGCGCAAGCTGCCGCAATTGACGCCCGACTCGTACCGTGAACTCGTCGCCAGCAGCGCCGGACACAAGCATGAGAGCGATGAAGCCGAACCGCACCACCACGATGAAAAGTGAATGGGCATACACTCCCTGATCAAACTAACCGAGCTCGCAGTCTATCCAGGGAAAAAACAAAACAGGCCAAACCCGGCCTGATAGAGAATATGAGCACGAAACCATGCTTATTGATTTAATAATCCTGACATAAGCATGAGTATAATCGAGGGCTGAATGGATAAAAAATTATCCGGAAACCTTCGCTTGTCATGCTCCATGAAATTTTTACTGCACCCATCCATCCTCGCGGCCTTTCTGATATGCTGCCTGGCACGACCCGCTCACGCGGAAATCTATTGGTTTACCGACGAGAACGGCGTAACACACTTCAGCAACGTACCGGCGGATAGCCGCTACGTTCCGTTTACGGGATCCGGGAGCGCCACAGGTAAAAAAACACTCACCCGTCCGGATGGAAGGCGGTTCGACGCGCCGCTCAGTGCCCAGCTCAGTGCCCAGTACAGGGCGGAGATCGATACAGTCGCCCGGATTTACGCTCTTGAAAGCGCGCTGATCCACGCCGTTGTCTCCGCGGAGTCGGCATACAACCCTACCGCCGTATCGAAAAAAGGCGCGGCAGGCCTGATGCAGCTCATGCCAAAAACCGCGCGGCGGTACGGCGTTACCGACCGGTTCGATCCCGTGCAGAATCTGCATGGGGGCGCCCGATACCTGAGCGATTTGCTGAGAATGTTTGACGGCAATTTAAGCCTGGCGCTGGCCGGCTATAATGCCGGAGAGAACAGCGTGGTCAAACATGGGTATCGAATTCCCCCTTTTGCCGAGACCAGAACTTATGTACCGAAGGTACTGGATCTCTATCGCAAATATCAGTCAGGCATGAAACTGCCCCAGACGCGACGGGGAACCTGAAAGACTGGCCGATCCTGGCGGAGCATTACCCTTTATTGTAATGCCCATCCCCATGCTTCTCACGCATCTGTTTCAGCTGTTCCCGCTGAGTATCGGTCAGTACCTGCTGGATCTCGTTGCGTACCTTGCTGCGCTGAACGATCAAACTGGCCACCAGATTACCCCGCTCCTGGGCCAGTGCCTGCACCTGGCCGATGTCGCTGTAGCCATTTCGCCTGAGTTCACGTAATGCCTTGCGATTTGTCTTCATTCCTTCCTTTAAACCCGCCATTTGCGATTTCGATTTCTGCAAAATTGCTTCAACCGATGAATGCTGCTCGGGAGTCAGTTTGAGACGCTCCGTCATCCGGTTCAGGAAACGTTGTCCACCGTCCGTGCCTTGCTCCATCCGGGAATGCGCCCTGTGATGGCATTCCTGCGATATTTTCCCGGAACCTGCGCCGGTTGCACCCGCTTGCGTGTCTGCCAACACCATGCTGCTGCTTGCCAACAGGCAACCGAGCAGTGAAATTTTCGTCATAGTCTTCATTAGCCAATTTCCTCTATACAAGTTTTTAATATCGCGGTGGACCCGTGCGGTCCGCACGATGGGCAGAGAATAAAATCAAGCCATGTCAAGGTGGGTGATGGAAGCGTAAATTTGTGTAAAAGGTGCTTGGAAACGCTATATTTGTTTATCCGTATTTGGCAATATCCATGACAAAAATGGGCACCCGAGTGGCCCAGACTCCTCGATCCCGGAAAAAGCATGGTGCGCATACTCCTGGCTGATGATGACGTTGAGCTGTGCAATATGCTGGTCGATTACCTCGGCAAGGAGGGTTTCGACGTCGATATCGCTCATGATGGTGACGCAGCATTGAGCAAGGCACTGAGGGGCCAGTATGATTTATTGATATTGGATGTCATGATGCCCAACCTGAACGGTTTCGGCGTATTGCGCGAACTGCGCGCACGGTCTTTGCTCCCCGTGCTGATATTGACGGCACGCGGCGATGACGTCGACAGCATCATTGGGCTTGAGCTCGGCGCGGACGACTATCTGGCCAAGCCATCCAGTCCGCGTGTACTGGTTGCGCGGATTCGCGCCATTCTCAGGCGTGCGGAGCCAAAAGGCGAGTCGCAAAATGACGGCGAGCCGCCCGGCCGGATCGCGCTGGATGACCTCGTCATGCATGTCGGCTCACGGACGGTCACATGCAGCAATAATCCCGTAGCCATGACGAGCACGGAATTTAGCGTGTTGAGCGTGCTGCTGCGGGAGGCCGGCCACATCGTAACGAAAGCGGATCTGTCCGAACAGGCGCTCGGCCGCAAATTGAGCCGCTATGACCGCAGTCTCGACATGCATGTGAGCAATCTGCGCAGGAAACTGGGCCCATTATCCGACAGCCAGGAACGAATCAAAACAGTTCGCGGCGTCGGTTATATTTATTCTCGGACCTGACAGTGCACAGACTATTCTCGAAAATATTTCTCTCATTCTGGCTGACGTTGCTCATCTTTACCGCGTTGCTCATGTTCGCGGTCTCGAGCTATCTCGAACATGCCCGGACACAGCGGGATATTGGCAGCATGCGCGCACGTCTGTCGCAATACTTCGATCAGGGTCAGGCAGTCGCAAAGCAGAGTGGTATCGCCGGTCTGAAGGAATGGCTGGACCACCTGGACCATAATGAAGCCATACCCATTTTCCTGATCGACAAGGCAGGAAAGGATCTGCTCGATCGGGAGATTCCCGCCGACGTCACTGCAAGGCTGGACCGAAGGCGGAAACATGCTGAGCGCATGGACCGGAAAGGGCCGCCTCATATGCAGCCAATCCAGCTGGCGGATGGGACCTCCTACCGCATGGTTCCCGACTTCCAGAGCATTACCTTTCAGAGAATACTGCAACGGCCGAAAGTCATTGCGCTTCCCATTGCGATCGCAGCACTGGTAAGCGCGCTGGTTTGCCTGATGCTCAGCCGCTACCTGACCTTTCCACTCGAGCGACTGCGGCGCGCCGCCCAACACATCGCGGCCGGCGATCTTACCCAGCGTGTCGTCCCGTCGATGGGCAGCCGCCGGGATGAGATCGCGGATCTGGCAGGCGCATTCGACAAAATGGCCGCGCGGCTCGAGAAGGTATTCGAGGCGCAAAGGCAATTGTTGAGCGACGCCTCGCATGAACTGCGTTCGCCGCTCGCACGCGTCCAGGTCGCATTGGGGCTTGCCCGGCAGCGATCCGGCAGCCAGGCGGAAAAGGAGTTCGACCGTATTGAACTTGAAATAGAACACCTGAATGAGCTGATCGGCCGGTTACTCGAGCTCTCCCGCCTGGAAGCGGGAGTGGATGCCGCACACGCCGAGCGAATCGACATACGGGAACTTCTTGAAGAAGTCATGGATGATGCGCAGTTCGAGGCAGGCTCAAAAGGTTGTCAGGTCGAGTTGCGGCACGGCTTTCCGGCGATCGTCCGTGCAAACGCCATGCTGCTTCACAGTGCCATTGAAAACGTCGTCCGCAATGCCGTCAAATATACAAAACGGAATACGGCAGTGGAAATAAGCATGCGGGAAGATGCCGGAAATCCGGATAGCGTCGTCATTCAGGTTCGCGATCACGGTCCCGGCGTGCCCGAAGAAATATTACCCCGTCTTTTCGAACCGTTTGTACGAGTAGAAACAGCCAGAGATCGCTCGAGCGGTGGGCACGGTCTCGGATTAGCCATTGCAGATCGCGCTATCCGACTGTATGGCGGAGAAATCATGGCAAGAAACGAACCGGACGAGGGACTGAGCATCCTCATCCGCCTGCAGCTCTCCCAGAGTTGACAAGCAAGGATTTATGAATCCTCCGGAAAAATATCACTCGTGGAGAATATGTCCGCTGCATTCCTATAACCATACCGGCGCCGGCGGATAGTCACAAACCCAACCTATCCTTTATGTTTGATTGCCAAGATCAGCAAGTCACATGGAAAAGTCCGACGAACGAGCCTTTAGCCTTGTTCCACTGATGTATGGCATCGGGAGTGGGGGAAAGATCGACGCGGACCCCCTCTTTCTTGAAATACTCGGATGCCTCTTTAGAGAGCGTGACATTGCCATCCTGGCCCGAGCCGATGATGAGCCGTTTAGCCCCCTTTTCGAATATATGCTCAGCTTCGTCGAGTGAGA
Source organism: Nitrosospira sp. (assembly GCA_036392275.1). GTDB lineage: Bacteria > Pseudomonadota > Gammaproteobacteria > Burkholderiales > Nitrosomonadaceae > Nitrosospira. The sequence continues at coordinate 8,851 of DASVYI010000043.1, forward strand.
TTATGTGAGATGTACCGAAAACGGCCTTGGATAGTTTTTTCTTTCTCTTCTTGACATTGCCCGAAAGCCTGATGAGAACATCGTGTTTGATATCAGACCCTCCTATGGTGATGGAGCCAAATTGGGTACCGTCGATTCTGGGTTTCATGAGTAAACCCTCCTGAGGGATGATCTGTGCTTCGCCTGACACTTTGCTGTGCGGTGGTCAGCCGGGGCGCTTGAATTGGTACACCGCTCGCAAGCCCCTCGCACCAGCTTGATATCAGGCTCTCAGCAGTAGCTATACATTTATTATCTTATTTCTATCGGTTCGATTCCTCTTGCTGGAAATGTTTACTTTCTATGAACTATATTTAACCTAAATTCGGCAATTGACAGCTCATTTTCAATTTGCAGTTATGATCCGCAAAGACTTTTCGAGGTTGAGCAGTTTTGACAACATTATGACAAAAGATGTTCAAGGATAATAAAACACATCGGCTGGAGCTGATCCCATTTGTTCTCATAGTTGTCCTGCTATGTTTCTGGTTGGGACAAGCGCGGGCCGGAGCGCTGCATAAACCAAGACCCCTTCAGTTGGTGAATGAGGATGCAACGATAGACATTATTCTTGAGAAAGGGATCATCCATTTCAGAACGAACAACCCAAATAGTTCTCTCGAGCACAAAGCCGATCGCTTAAGATCGTTGATGTCAAGATTTTTCCTTGACCATTCCAAAGAGAGCCAGTATTTGTTTACTTTCGGGCAGTATCCGGAACTGAACTCCCGTATGGCGGGAATTGCGAGCTGTTCTCAACAATGGGATTTCAAAGCCGGGCGCGTCAGATCAGAGGACACTGCAACATGGCTTCGCATGGAACTCAATAAAGGACAGGTTTACCACGAACTCGTCCAAGTTTTTGATGAATTTGGTTATCGAATCGAAATCAGCGGACTAGAATCCATTGCCCTATGTCGACCTGCTGAGATAGATTGGACAGCTGTGCCGCGTTCCTGTCAGACGCCCATCCCACCAAAAGCCAAACTTCCTTGCGGTGGGTTGATTACCTATAGGCTCACGATGAAATAGTTCTGTTATGGCTAAATTGGCTTCTTATGATGCCCTTTGGATTGTGTATCCAGATTACATCAATTTTCCCGATCCCAAGGATGTGAAGGATCTCGTCGGGGGGGCGGTTAACGCCGCGTGGATTACAAATACTTGTGCGATTCGTATGAGTCGAGCGCTCAACTATACCGGAAATCCACTTCCGGCCGATTTCAAGGGCATGACTACCGTTAAGGGTGGTGACGGTTACCGTTACGCCTTTCGAGTTCGCGAGATGCGTAACTGGTTGACGTTTATATTGGGAGCAGTTGATTTTGAAATTAACAAAACAGCCGGCACAACCTTCG
>DASVYI010000044.1:0-6016 GCA_036392275.1 Nitrosospira sp.
CCAATGGTCACCCGCTGGCCATTGACGGATTGTGGGCGATTTCGCCTGGAAATGATGGGTCCGGGGGAAGCAGCCAACTGCTGTATTTCACCGCTGGGCCCAGCGACGAAACCCATGGGTTGTTCGGTGTCCTGACACCTGTGCCGGAACCTTCCGAATATGCGATGATGCTGGCCGGTCTTGGGGTCATCGCGCTTCTGATCAGGCGCCGCGCCGCGAATGGAAGAATTGGCTGAAGAACAGTGAGGCGGGCTTGTTTTTTTGCCGATTTAGGCACATTTGCAAAACGCCTGAATACCTGTCTGATCATGCGGCCTGTACTTGCTTGACTTTATTCGAACCATAAACCCGAAGCCGGCTGTCCGTCTTCGGGTTTTCTTACGCCCGAAATTTGCTGGCATGGATGTATTCCAATGGGGACCCAGATGCCCCGGTATCTCGGCGGTACCGGGCGGATTACCCGGCGTCATTCGCCGCTTCGCGTTGTGTTATCACGATGCGCGAGCACCAGCCCCGCTATTTCTACACCGGCACCGAAGATAAACAATACTGCGCCAATCCAGATATTCTCAGGCGCAAGAAACATCAGCAAACCACCCAGAATAAGCAGTGGAACCGATAATAATCGTTTGGTGCGAGGATTCCTGATCATGGGTCGAACTGATTCGCAAACCGGATAATCTCAATATAGACCTCATCCGGGAAAATGTGAATGGGAGCGTATCTCGAATGCGATCGACGTTCACTCGTGAGCGGCAAAACCCGGAGCGAACGCCTGTAAAATATCTTGTGGCATACCGGCAGAGCAATTTACAAGACTGTATTGATTGTATTAATGAATGAAAATGCTTTTTGATGCAGCCTGGCGGGCCGCCAACCTGCCAAAACCGGTTTATTCCGAAGACTTGCCGGTCGTTGCGCGGCGTAACGAGATCACGCAAGCAATCCGTAAAAACCCGGTGGTGATCGTGTGCGGCGAGACTGGCTCCGGCAAGACCACGCAATTGCCGAAGATTTGCCTCGAACTCGGGCGCGGCGTCTCGGGCATGATCGGGCACACGCAACCGCGGCGTATCGCGGCGCGCACGGTGGCGGCGCGGATTGCTTCGGAGCTTAATAGTCCACTGGGCCATGCGGTGGGCTACAAGGTGCGTTTTTCCGACAAGGCGAGCGCGCAGACATACGTCAAGCTCATGACCGACGGCATCTTGCTGGCGGAAACCCAGGGTGATCCCTCGCTTCTCGCCTACGACACGCTCATCATCGACGAAGCGCACGAGCGCAGCCTAAACATCGATTTTTTGCTCGGCTATCTGAAGCAGCTGCTGCCCCGGCGGCCCGACCTCAAGCTTATCGTGACTTCCGCCACCATCAATGCACAACGCTTTTCCGCGCATTTCAACGATGCGCCGGTGATCGAGGTTTCGGGCCGGCTGTATCCGGTGGAGGTGCGTTACCACCCCGTCGATTTCCACCGTCCGGCCGCGCGTTTTGGCCAGGATCAAGGTGGTCCAGGTCAGGCAAAAGATGAGGCGCGGGATCGCAATAACGGGGAAGCAGAGGATGGCGAAGAACGCGATATGGAGCAGGCGATCCTCGACGCCGTAGATGAAGTCATGCGCGAAGGCACGGGCGATATCCTGATATTTCTGCCAGGCGAGCGCGAAATCCGGGAAACCGCCGAGGCATTGCGCAAGCATGCGCTCGGCGGGCCTCGGGTGAACAGCCGTGGCGCTGCCACTGCAGCCACCGCTGCCCGCGCCGAGATCCTACCGTTGTTCGCGCGCCAGTCTTACGCCGATCAGGAACAGGTATTCAAGCCCGGGGGCAGCAGCCTGCGGCGCATCGTTCTTGCCACCAATGTTGCGGAGACTTCGCTCACCGTTCCCGGCATTCGCTATGTGATCGATACGGGCCTGGCAAGGCTGAACCGGTACAGCTATCGCAACAAGGTGGAGCAGTTGCAGGTGGAAAAGATCTCGCGTGCTTCCGCCAACCAGCGGATGGGGCGCTGCGGCCGGGTGATGAGCGGTATCTGCGTCCGCCTTTATACGGAAGAGGATTATCTCGCGCGGCCCGAATTCACCGATCCGGAAATCCTGCGCTCATCGCTGGCGGCCGTGATTTTACGCATGAAGTCACTCAGGATTGGCGCCGTGGAAGATTTCCCGTTTCTCGATCCGCCTTTGCCGCGAATGATTGCGGACGGGTACCAGCTTCTGGCGGAACTCGGCGCTGTGGACGACGGCAACGCGCTCACCAAGGTGGGCTGGCGGCTGGCGAAGTTCCCCATCGATCCGAAAATCGCACGCATGATCCTCGCCGCCAAAGACGAGAACTGCTTGAGCGAAGTGCTCATCATCGCCGCTGCCCTCAGTGTGCAGGACCCTCGTGAGCGGCCATTCGAACGGCAGGAAGCGGCAGACCGGGCGCATCAGCATTTCCAGGATGAACGCTCCGATTTTCTTTTTTATCTGAAACTGTGGGAATTTTATGATGATTTACTGAAGCACAAGAAATCCTCTCGAAAGCTGCTGGCGGATTGCCAGGCGAATTTCTTGTCCCACCGCAGGCTGCGCGAATGGCGTGAAATTCACGGTCAATTGCACACAATGGTCCTTGAAATGGGGCTGCGGCCTAACGAAATCCCCGCAACCTATGATGAAATCCATCGCGCGCTGATGGCGGGGTTACTGGGTAATATTGGTTTCAAATCCGATGAAGATGGTGAATATCTCGGTGCACGGGGAATCAAGTTTTCGGCATTTCCCGGCTCGGTGTTGAAGAAAGCCAGGCCTAAATGGGTGATGGCTGCGGAACTCACCGAGACGGCAAAACTTTATGCGCGCTGCGTGGCAAAGATAGATCCTGTCTGGGTGGAAAGGATTGCAGGCAGGTTGTGCAAAAAACACTACTTCGATCCTCACTGGGAAAAAGCGCCGGCGCAGGTTTCGGCCTATGAGCGCGTAACGTTATACGGCTTGACCGTAGTGCCGAAACGCCGGATTTATTATGGTGCTATCAATCCGCGCGAAGCGCGTGAAATTTTCATCCGCTCGGCACTGGTGGCGGGCGAATTTGCAACCCGGGCGCCATTTTTCGAGCATAACCGTAAACTTATCGAAAGCATCGCTGCATTGGAGCATAAGGCGCGCCGGCCGGATGTGCTGGTGGATGAAACAGCCATCTTTGCCTTCTACGACGAAATCATTCCCGACAACGTTTCCAGCGGTACGGCATTCGAGAAATGGCGCAGGGAGGCCGAGCGGGAAAACCCGCGGTTACTCTACCTCGGCAGAGATTATCTGATGCGCCATGCGGCAAGCGGAATCACCGAGGAACGATTTCCCGACGGCGTGATGGTCGACGGTATTTGCCTGCCCCTCACCTATCGCTTTGATCCGGGCCATGTACTGGATGGCGTCACCGTTACCGTCCCACTGCCGCTGCTCAACAAGCTGGATGCTGCACAATTCGATTGGCTCGTTCCCGGATTGATCCGCGAAAAGATAACCTGGTATCTGAAGGCGCTTCCCAAACAGATCAGGCGACACGTCGTGCCTGTGCCGGAGTTTGTCACGGCGTTCCTGGAATACCGCGAAACGGGATCGGAGGCGGCCTCATCCGGGGTGCTTGTGCCTCTCGTCAAAGCAATGGCCGGATTTGTCCAGTTCAAGACGGGCATCACGGTTCCACCCGATACCTGGCAGGGCGAAAAACTGCCTGTGCACCTGCTCATGAACTACAGGATCGTGGACGATGCCAGCCGCGAGCTGGCCATGAGCCGGGATCTCGCGCAACTCAAGGCACAGCTCGGCCAGGTTGCTCAATTGTCGTTTTCCGGATCAACTGCGGACGGGGGCATCTCCATCGAGCGCGACAATGTAACACGCTGGGATTTTGGGGATCTGCCTGAAGAAATCGCTTTCGAGTGCGCCGGCAAAAACCTTACCGGCTATCCGGCGCTGGTTAATCGTGACGGAAGCGTGTCCATCCGCCTGTTCGATACGCGCGAAACCGCGCAAGCGAGCATGCGCGCCGGAGTGCGGCAGTTGTTGCGATTTGAGCTCAAGGAGCAGATGAAACAGCTGGAAAAAGATCTGTCGGGGCAAAGCCGCTGCCTGGGCCAGGCGGTTTTGCAGTTGCATGCGCTCATCAGTCCAGATGCGCTCAGGGAAGACATGTTAGGTGCCATCGCCGATCGCGCCTTTATCGGCAACGATACGCTGCCGCGCACCGAAAAGGAATTCGCCGCGCAGAAGCAGCGGGCGAGAACACGGCTCCCCGTGGTCACCGAGGCGGTTAGCCGAAACGTGCAGGCCATTGCGAACGACGTTCAGGCATTGCTGAACAGGATTGCCTCAACGGGAGGGACGGGCGGGACCGGAAAATCCGGCTTGTCCAAACTTTCCGTATCCCAGAATGACACGGGAAAGCTGAAAGCTGAACTCAATATACAACTGCGGAAGATTGTCTACTCTGGTTTTCTCGGTGCGACGCCTTGGGATCGGCTGCAACACTTGCCGCGATATTTAAAAGGCATGGCTCTGCGCCTGGATAAATATCCCGGCAACCCGGAACGCGATATACGCCATGCAGGCACTATTGCCGGGTTGTGGCAACAGTATGAACAACGCCTGGAAAGGCATCGCAAGGCTGGGATCAACGATCCCAACCTTGCCGAATTCCGCTGGCAGATCGAGGAATTGCGTATCTCGCTATTTGCCCAGGAACTGAAAACGCCCTACCCCATTTCCGTCAAACGTTTACAAAAGTGGTGGGAGGAAGTCAGTGCGTAAATCCCGGTTCGGGTTTATGTGAATGGATGGAACTTATGCAGGATAGGTGGAGCGAAGTGCAACCCATGGTTGGGCTTTACATCTCGCCGGAGTCTTGGTGGGTTTCACTTCGTTCCACCCACCCTAACCTCATGTGTGTCATCTTTCTCGCTGTATGAGCCATCTCGCAGGTCAGGAATCGGCCAATTTCGATCATACAAGGATAGGTAACGCTGGTTGCGCTTCGCCCATCCATCCTGCGGTTCACGAAATATGCCGTTCGATGCGATAGTTTGCTACCAGCCGCGCTTCCCTGCCCGGCGCCACCCGCACCACGTCCAGATCGGCATTGGCGGTTTCGACACAAACAAAGTATTCGTAGTCATCATCTTTCAGGTCGGCCATTTCCGCAGAGATTCTTGCCCAGGGATTCCATACGACGGCGGTACTGCTGCCCTGTGAATTTATCCGGATGCGGCGGTTAAACTCCGCATCATCGATGATCAGTTCACCCTGTACGTTTCGATAGATGCGGTCGACTTCCCTGTCGATGATTACCGCTCCCATCTGCGTTTTCAACTGACCGTTATCGGTTTTATCGACATACTCGACCCCTTCCAGACCTTGTATGACCGTTTGACTGATATGTCCGACCTTGAAATAGGTATGCAGCGCCTGGGTCAATGGAAACATGTCCTCGTTCGTGCTGCGCGTGATCAGCTCCAGAGTCAGTGAATGGCCGACGGTAATCTCCAGCGAAAGGTCAAACGAGTGAGGCCAGATTGCTCTCGTTTCGACGGATTCCTTCAGCCCCAGCGTGACTTTCCCTTCCCCGGCGTCAGTCGCTTCCGTTCGTATGACTTCCCAGAAGCGGTTGCGCACAAAACCGTGCGCCGGCCGGCCTTTCCTTTCTGGGTCCGGCCCGAACCAGGGCCAGCAGACCGGCGCACCGCCCTTGATCGCCTTGCCAGATTGATAATAGGCGCGCTCGCTGAGAAACATCAGGTTGTGGGTTTCATTGGCCGGCTGATAAGACAGTACTTGACCGGCATAAACGGAGATTATGGCACTGGCCTTGGCATTATCGACCCGGATATAGGGGAATCCGCCGGCTCCTTCAATAATTTTGATGTGATCGGCGATGCCGAACTCGTGATTCAATTGTTCGATATTCATGGATTATTCCTGTTTTGTTTTCAAGGCGTGATTGCCTCCAATAATACCCGCTAGGCATGGCC
>DASVYI010000045.1:0-2700 GCA_036392275.1 Nitrosospira sp.
GCCCATCAGCACATACACGGCTGCAAAAGCTGCTTCCAGCACGATAAAGTAAAGCGCATATAAGGAAAGAGAAATTCCGTGCTGTTGCAGCTGCGCCGCCTCTTCCGGCGACAGTAATACGAGTGCATTGTCCCCTGCCGGTGTAATCGACAAGAGTTGGGCGAAACGCGCCGGGATGGCAACCACAAAGAGGGCGAGCGTCAGGAGGACGAGAAGGGCCCACCCTATCCGGGCAACCAGCATCCAAAATCTGCCAACGCGCAACGCGTTTACGGTTTCAAGACCTGCGGTCATAGTTCGGTGCCATACTCCTGCCGGTTCGCCGGCCTTAACCACAAGGATGTGTGCTTGGGTTGAACCGTCTCGTCCACGGCGACCAGTAATTCGTCGCTCAACCTTTCCAGATCGACCTGGTCGCTTACGCGAGCCCCAAACAAAGCTAAAATTCGGGCGGCATCGTACTTGCGCCGGTAAAACCGTTTATCGATTCCGTTCTGTACCCACTGTCGCAATGGAACAAAGAGCGCGGCGATGCCAAGCGTTGAGATCACGGTAACCAATTCAGACTGCTGGCGCCCCGTAGTATTCTCAAATGCTAGCTGTAACACGATAACGCTGGCGAAATATAAAAGCGCCAGAATAGTGGTTAGCGCTCCGTAGATGAGCGTCCGGCGGATGATGACGTCAATTTCGAACAGGCGATAGCGTAGAACTGCAATGGCAATGGACAGTGGAAACGCCAGAAAGAGCAGACGAGAGGCAAATAGGTCCAGCAACAAGTCTTGCCCAAGGAAACCCAACGAGGCGAGCACGCCGCCAGACAATGCGCCTATGCTGGTGATGATGGTGCCCAAGGCGACCCACCGGATCTGGGCGCGTTGAGTGGCATCGTGCGTGCTGAGCAACGTATGCCCGGCGCTGAGAATGGCGATCACCAGAGCGAGCACGAAATCCAAGAGGCTGAATGCCGACCAGGTCCGCCAGAAGCCAAGGGGCTCACCCGGGTTTGATGCAATCGCGAGCAGGGTCAGCACCGGCATAAAGCCATACAGGATCAAGAGAGTCAAGCGCCGGCGGGACACGAGGGTCTTTTTCGGAACTGGGAAGCTGATAAAGAGTCGAACGTAGACCGGCGCGATGATAAAGGGCCAGAGCAGGTTGCTAAAGAATTGCCCCGGCCAAAAAGCTTCTCGATAGAACAGATCGGCGACCCCCAGGATGTTCGATCCGGTGACCGCCTGGCTAATTCCATTCGACGCAAAAAAGCAGGCGCTGAGGATGAATAACGACCGCGACGCAGGACTGCGTGGACGCACCAGGAAAACGAAGAGCGAAATCAAGAGAGCGGGCAGGACACTTGGGTCCATCGACCACGACCTGGCGATTCCGCTCAAGGTCTGCTGTGGCGTCAAGCGGACCAGCGGCACGATGAGGTTTATTTGCTCTCCACCGCGCAACACCGTGTAACGCGAGGTCCCGCCTTCGGTCCAGGTAGGTGGACGTTGGGGGTTGAATGTCAGCGCGCGTGCCAGCATATCCTCGAACGGTTGACCCTGCACCGCGAGGAGCACATCCCCGTTTCGCAGCGGAGATGCCCCTGCGACGAGCTTTTCGTAAAAGACCAACCGCTGTCCACTTCCGGTGGCATCCCGCGTGAAACTCCAGCCATCCCAGGGTAGGGTGAGCCGGTAAAGCGTTACCACCACTGCCAGTCCCGTGAGCAATACACCCAGGCCCAGCACCAGCCAGCTTGTCAAGTTAAAGCGGGACTCGTCACTTGCCACGGTCTTGTTGTATTCAATCGCCATTATTGTCCGACCGACCCATCTTTCGCACGCATCGCGAGTAGTGAAGCGTGATGCGTCACATTCCATTGCGACGCATCACGTTTGATTTCCTACGGATCGAGTCTGTATTCTAATTTGGGACGAGCAAGTTCGTCAAGTGGTTATTTTTGTGTCTCTACCGCCGGTAGGTTGTGCAGATATTCATATGCTGCTGCCAGTTCCACGTCCTCGAGCTGACCTACGGTTTGCCAGGGCATCGGCGGTTGGATATGGTGCCCGTTCCGGTCCACGCCCGTGCGCATCGCCGTAATGAAATCCTCTTTTGACCAATTGGGTACGATAAACGTAAGGTTTGGGGATTTGGGGAGGGGCGGGGGAGCATCTCCGGTCAGAGTAGGCCCGTGACAGCTCCGGCAATCCATAAAGTTCACGACATATTCACCATACTCCCGCGTCGCGGCTTTCGCCACTGCAGGTACCGGCTGGATCGTGGTTGGCACGTCCAGTTGAACGATCCCGGATCCGACAAAGAGTGCCAGGAGCATGGAGAAACTCGTTTCCGGTGTCTGTTCCTGCACTGTTGGAGTATGCCGCAAATAGGCAATGACAGCCTGGGCATCCTCGTCGGTCAAGTGGCGCGCGTTCACTGTCGCCATGAAGGTAAAGCGCCCATCCGGCGCTATCCCTGTGCGCAGGATGCGCATGATGTCGCTATCGGTCAAGTTCTTGATCTTGCCAGCCGGCGTAATGTTGGGCGGGTAGAGGTCACCCAACGGCAAGCCGGCGTCCGCGCTCATGTTGTTACCGCCTCGCAAAGGCAATTTCCCGTCGGGCGCATGGCATGACGCACACAGCACCACCGCCAGGTGCTCTCCGCGTGCCACCTGCTCGGGCGTTCCAGCTACGGTGACTT
>DASVYI010000046.1:0-3383 GCA_036392275.1 Nitrosospira sp.
TGCAATCGTCAGACGCTGATGCACTGGGTGCGATAAGGCGTTACTTTGACGAGCTCATAGCGGAACTCGAGAAAGATGAGTTCAAAGGGGGTTGCCTCCTGGGTAATCTAATGGGAGAAATAGGCGATACCAGTGAAATTTGCCGAAAATCTCTTCAGTCCGCCGTTAGACGTTATCTGGATGTATTGCAGTCCGGACTGGCCAAAGCGCAGCGGCAAGGTACGGTAAGGCTGGACAAATCACCTGAAGAGATGGCTGATCTGCTGTTGAATACCTGGCAGGGAGCCTTATTGAGAATGAAAATAGAAAAATCATCCGCGCCCATCAAACAGTGCTGTCACGATTTACTGGATGATTTCTTCAGACCCTGATTTTTTTTGATCTAAAAATAATACGACCGGTCATATTTATATTTATCTAATCGATAGGAGACGAAAATGCCGAAATATATTATCGAACGTGAAATCCCCGGTGCGGGCTCACTCACACTACAAGATCTGCAAGCCATTTCCCGGAAATCATGCGATGTGCTCAGCAGCATGGGCCCACGAATACAGTGGCTGGAAAGCTATGTGACGGATGACAAAGTCTATTGCCTCTATATTGCGCCTGATGAAGCCACCGTCAGAGCGCATGCCGAACAGGGTGAGTTTCCCGCCAACCGTATTTCCCGTATCAAATCCGTGATCGACCCAACCTCTGCCGAGGGTTGATCACAGCCAGACGGAGGAGAAAACTCTCCTCGTTCATAAATAACCAAGTGCCCAGAGCTCTCATCATTCTTGTCAAGGAGAAACAGCCCATGCGCCACTCTGCTATCCGTTCCGTTCTATTAAGTTTGACTCTAACCGTTGCAGGTGTCTCCAGTGCGTATGCCGGGGCTACCGAAGCAAGTTTGACCAGAAAACGTGAAGAATCTGGAAGTGGACACCAGCACTACGTGCAATCCGATATGGCGAACAAGCCGGGCCCGAATGGCCAGCTCGCACCCAGATTGCTGAATCTCGGTTCTCACACGTTCCCCGTCAGCACACGCAACAAACTGGCACAGCGATACATTGATCAGGGACTGAATCTCGCGTACGGCTTCAACCATGCCGAGGCGCGCCGGGCATTTCGTGAAGCGGCACGGCTCGATCCCGGGCTTGCGATGGCCTACTGGGGTCAGGCGCTGGTGCTCGGGCCCAACATCAATGCGATGATGGAACCGAACGAGGAGCCACAGGCTCTGGAGATCGTGCAGCAGGCCAGGTTACTCATGGCGAAAGCATCGCCCAGGGAACAGGCGCTCATCACGGCGCTCGAGAAGCGTTACTCGGGAAAAAGCGAATACCGGACAGCGAATGACAAGGCTTACGCGGAGGCCATGCGGAAAGTGCATCAGCGTTTTCCGGACGATCCGGATATCGCGATGCTTTATGTGGAGTCGATGATGGATCTGCGCCCCTGGGGGTACTGGATGCTCGATGGCAATCCGTATGAAGGAACAGCCGAAATCGTGGCGCTCACCGAAGACGTGCTGCGGCGCTATCCCCGGCACCCGGGCGCGCTGCACATGTATATTCACCTCATGGAGCCGACAAACACTCCCGAGCGGGCGGAGAAGGCGGCCGATACCCTACTGATGCTGATGCCGGCGGCGGGACACATGATACACATGTCATCACATATCTATCAGCGCGTAGGCCGTTACGCTGACTCGATGAAAAGCAATCAGCTTGCTATTGCGGCTGACGAGGAGTACATCACGCAGTGCCGTGCACAGGGGTTGTACCCGATGGCATACTATCCGCATAACATTCACTTTCTCTCGTTTGCAGCGACAGCGGATGGTCAAAGCAGGATTGCAATAAAATCCGCGCGGGAGGCAGCCGGTAAAATAGACGATGCGGTGCTAAAGCAAATACCCCTGACAGCAGTGTTCCGCGTGACGCCTTATTGGGCGCTTGCGAGGTTCGGGCAATGGCAGGAGATTCTCGAGGAGCCCGCGCCGCCGTCGACGAATCTATTTCTGCAAGGGGGCTGGCACTTTGCGCGCGGGCTCGCATTGGTCGCGATGGAGCAGTTGCAGCAAGCTGAACAGGAGCTGGAAGCGCTGCGCGCGATCATGAAGAATCCCGCGCTGGATGGTCCTCTTCTCTCGAAAAACACGACGCGCACCGTGCTGAATGCCGCACCCGAAGTGCTCGCCGGCGAGATCGCTGCTGCGCGCGGGCAGTTCGATCAGGCTATTACGCATCTCGACCGGGCGGTTCGACTTGAAGATGCCCTGGTGTACACGGAGCCAGCGGAATTTCCCTTCCCGCCACGGCTGGCGCTGGGCGCCATTCTCCTGGAAGCAGGACGTCCGGCAGAAGCGGAGACGGTGTATTGGGAAGACTTGCGGCGGAATCGCAACAGCGGTTGGGCGCTTTACGGATTGATGCAGACGCAGCGCGCGCAAAAGAAGGATGATCAGGCGGCACTTACCGAGGCGCACTTCAGAAAGGCCTGGGCACGTGCCGACGTGGAACTGAGCGCATCCCGCTTCGGGCGCCAACGGAAATGATTATTAAGTCTCAATTCACTGCTTCGTTCATCGCAGAATGGCCGTGCACCATGTTCCAATCATTACCGTCATGTATCCGCGCTGCTGCAACGTTCTAGTGTACTGTCATATTCAATGTATAAATGGATCTCTAATTTTCCTTCTTGCAAGGAAGATGGGAGAATACAAATGTGAGTTGCCCCGAGATTGTGCTGACGCCTGAAAAGCACGCCGAGTTGACAGCATGGTTCGGCGAGAGCGGTTTCTAACGAAGATTATCCCGCTCCGCTGTATGCACGGATAGGGGGCAAAGCCGTATCTCCGCAAGGTGAGAGGGGCCGCGGAAAGGATGCCCGGCTCCACCGTGAGCTAAGCAATACCTTTATTTTTTCTTTAATGCTGTAACCTGATCGACGTTATCATCGTTGTCGTAGGTGACCTCAAATGCCATCTCATCTCCGTGGAAAACCAATTCAGCAGGTGTGCCGACGACTTCCCATAGACCAATGGTAAATACATCGGCAACACCGTGAAAGATGGTTCTGCCGACTTTTGCCCCCGTACTGTAACCTTGTTTGAACCTGAAAATCTCATGTTTCTTGCCGTCCCTTGTTTCGCTTACGGCAGGTGGACCAAACTCAGCTAGGACCGTGTTTCTCGGTGTGCCTACTGAGAACAAATCGATGTTCTTCTTATCCGGCTGATTGGCAGCCATAAAGACGGAACATCCCGAGCTAAAAAGCAATATCCACGCAAAAAGAAACATTGCCAATAGCTTTTGCACCATGATCTTTAATCTCCCAATGATTGATGCCCGGATGCAAACTTGTCACCACTGAACAGCATGCCTGAAAAT
>DASVYI010000047.1:0-4430 GCA_036392275.1 Nitrosospira sp.
GAATCCTTGGAGGGCTATTCGGGCGTGAAGTCTGATCCACACATACTGCTGATCATCTGAATATAGGGTGCGTTTAAACAAACGACAGTAAAGTTGCATAGGATTTCGCTGAATGCCTTATCCAGTAAGACATTCAGCCTGTTTCCGACTTCCCAGAATTAGCCCGTTCTGACTGTGAAATTTTTGGGAGGTTTAAACTGCTCGACATTTTCATCCAGAGAATAGAGGGTTTATGATGAATGTAGACCGGCGTAGCGGCTCATAGAGCAGTGCTATCACACCACTGAGGCCAAATGGTAATGTTAGTTAGTTAGTCCGTGCGACTCACAATACCGATCGCTTTAAAGCCTATGAAACTTTTGTGACGTTTGTTTAAATGCACCCACTTCTTGGTGCCGGCCGAGAGAACCGTTACGGTATTGCGCCCATATAGAGGTGAAGACACGATTCGCGCTTTAAAGCACGCTAAGCCGCTGCGGCGAAGTCATGTATACGGGGTCCGAAGCGGCCGAAACTGGTCTGGCCCGAGTTTCGCAGGTGATCGAGAGCCCGCTGCAGATAGGTCGTGTTCCACAAAATGATGGCGTCCACTGCTGAAGAGCGAGCCAGGTCAGTCGCAGTTATTCCTGGTTCGCTAAGATCAAATACAGGGTCGGTACGGCTAAATGCAGGTTCATTTGCAGTTAATCCTGGTTTGCGGGGGTAGATAGTTGCAGTTATTTCTGGCCGAAAATCGCGTCAAATGCTGGTCGAGGCGGTTTCAAATGCAGGCTATTACAACTAGCCGGCCCGCCAGCCAGCTTCTGGTATTCATCGATGGCCAGCAGTACACGCGCCGGCCGGCCTCGATCCGTAATGAATACGGGGCCATTCCTGCCGCTTTCTTGGCGCCGCTGGCATCCTGATTGAACTCGCGGCTTGAGATGGTCGTGATGGGCATGGTGACACCTCGCTTTTTCATGTTGTAGACACGTTTACTACATCTCCCATCGTCGCGCAACACCCGACATGTAATACCGCACGTATATCGGTATGACTGAGCATAAAGGAATTTGGCCCCGTTTGCTTGGACGGAATTTATCGCAAATGTGATTTCCCGCGATGTCAGCTTGAGCTACTGCTCGCCTGATCTCGGGCAGAATGAGTATTCCGCCCCCCTGTTCAGGGGCTCCTCAAAAATGTATAGCAACTTCAGCTTCCAATATTGTCCGGCGCGCCCGGCGTAGTCTCTTTAGAGTAAAATGGGGCTTTCCAAACATTCTTCATGACGAGCATCACGATTGCCCTTTCCAAGGGCCGCATTTTTGACGATACTGCGCCGCTATTGAAAGCGGCGGGTATTGTCGCGCTGGATGATCCTGAAACCTCGCGCAAGCTGATTCTCGCCACCAATCGCGATAACGTACGGCTTATCATCGTGCGCGCTTCCGATGTGCCGACGTACGTGCAATATGGCGCGGCAGACATGGGCATCGCCGGCAAGGACGTATTGCTGGAGCATGGCGGCGCCGGGCTTTATCAGCCGCTCGATCTGAATATCGCCCGCTGCCGCATGATGGTAGCGGTGCGCAATGACTTCGACTATGAATCAGCAGTGCGCCGCGGAGCACGGGTGCGCGTCGCGACCAAGTATTTACAAACCGCGCGCGAACACTTTGCCGAAAAGGGCATGCATGTGGATCTCATCAAGCTCTATGGTTCCATGGAACTCGCGCCGCTGGTAGGACTGGCGGACGCGATCGTGGATCTGGTGTCCAGCGGCAACACGCTCAAGGCGAACCAACTCAAGGCAGTGGAAGAGATCAGGCCGATCTCGGCACGTCTGATCATCAATCAGGCGGCCTTGAAGCTGAAACGGGAAACGATACAGCCGATGCTGGATGCTTTTTCAACGGCAATTCCAAAATAAAAACAACACGAGAACTTGATGCCTCCCCATGATCAAGATTAAACGACTGAATTCCGCTGACCTTGACTTTGACCGGCAGCTGGAAAAACTGCTGGCTCTCGAAGATGTCCAGGACGAGTCTATCCATGCGACGGTTTCGGTTATTCTTGCCGATATAAGAAAACGCGGTGACGAAGCACTGCTGGAATACACACGCCGGTTCGATCGTCTGGAAGCGGTGGAGGCGGCGGAGCTCGAATTGCCTCTCACCCGTCTGGAGGAAGCGCTGCGGCGTCTGCCTGCGAACGAGCGCAAGGCGCTGGAGCAGGCGACGCTGCGGGTGCGCGCTTACCACGAAAAGCAACTGGCGCATTCCTGGAGCTATACGGAACCCGATGGTACGCTGCTCGGCCAGAAAATTACTCCCCTGGACCGGGTCGGTTTATACGTTCCCGGCGGCAAGGCATCTTATCCGTCGTCCGTGCTGATGAATGCGATCCCCGCCAAGGTAGCCGGCGTAGACGAGCTCATCATGGTGGTTCCCACTCCCGGAGGCGAAACCAACGATCTGGTGCTGGCTGCAGCGGCCATTTGCGGAGTTGACCGGATTTTTACCATAGGCGGCGCGCAGGCTGTCGGCGCCCTCGCTTACGGCACCCAAACCGTGCCGCGGGTTGACAAGATCGTCGGCCCCGGCAATGCCTATGTCGCAGCTGCCAAACGCTGCGTCTTCGGAGCAGTGGGCATCGACATGGTCGCGGGGCCCTCTGAAATTCTCGTGATCTGCGACGGCAAGACAAACCCGGACTGGATCGCCATGGATTTATTTTCGCAGGCGGAACATGATGAGCTGGCACAAGCGATCCTGCTATCTCCCGATGCCGCTTTTATCGATGCCGTGGCGATAAGCGCTACCCGTCAACTGGAAGCGATGCCGCGCAGTGCAGTCATTCGCACTTCGCTTGAAAACCGCGGCGCCCTGATCCAGGTGCGCGATCTGGACGAAGCCTGCGCCATCGCCAACCGTATCGCTCCGGAGCATCTGGAACTGTCGATCGAGCAGCCGGAAGAATGGGTCGAAAAGATCAGACATGCAGGTGCGATCTTTCTTGGGCGGCACACTTCGGAAGCACTGGGCGACTATTGCGCGGGCCCCAACCACGTGCTGCCCACATCACGCACCGCGCGTTTTTCATCCCCGCTGGGTGTATACGATTTCCAGAAACGCAGCAGCATCATCCAGGTGTCTCCATCTGGCGCGGCAGAGCTTGGCAAAATTGCTTCGGTCCTGGCGCGTGGAGAAGGTTTGCAGGCGCACGCGATGTCGGCGGAGTATCGATTCACGAATCTCACCGCGAGAAAAGATTGACCGGTTGTTTCACAGATTGGCGCGCAATTCCTCTTTCACATGTACTGCGCGCATATCAATAAATAAAATGTCGATCTCCCCTGATCAGGTCATCCGTCCGGAAATCCTCGCACTTTCCGCTTATCACGTGCCACCCGCAGGCGGCATGGTAAAGCTGGATGCGATGGAAAATCCTTATCCGCTGCCCCCCGAATTACGGGGGGAGATCGCGCGGCTTGCCGGAGACGCGCCGTTCAACCGCTACCCCGATGCAAGCGCAGCCGCGCTCAAGGCGGCCTTGCGGGGAGCGCTCTCGGTTCCAGCCGGGATGGACATACTGCTGGGGAACGGTTCGGATGAGATCATCCAGATCGTCGCTTTGGCCTGCGCGAAACCGGGAGCCGTGCTGATGAGCGTCGAACCTGCGTTCGTCATGTTCCGCATGATTGCCACCTTCGCACGGATGGATTATGTAGGTGTGCCGTTAAACGCCGATTTTTCACTCGACCTGGACGCGACGCTCGAAACCATTGCGCGCCGCCAGCCGGCGGTGATCTTTATCGCCTACCCCAATAACCCTACGGGCAACCTGTTTGACACCGGGGCAATCTCACGTATTATTCAGGCTGCACCCGGCCTCGTGATCGTAGATGAAGCTTACCATGCCTTCGCCGACGCAAGCTTCATGGACAAGCTGACGCGGCACCCCAACCTGCTGGTGATGCGCACGCTTTCAAAACTGGGGCTGGCCGGACTAAGGCTCGGGCTTCTCGCAGGTGCGCCCGAATGGATAACGCAGCTGGAAAAACTGCGTTTGCCCTATAATGTAGGAGTTGCTACCCAATTGATCGCCGAAAAGGTGCTACAGCATGGCGAGATTCTGCTGCAGCAGGCGGCGGCGATCAGGCTCGAGCGCACGGCAATGAGCGAGCGCTTGGCGGCGCTGGACGGAATCGATGTTTTTCCGTCGGACGCGAATTTTATTTTGTTCCGGGTGACTCGGGAAAATATGGAAAACCGGGCGGCACACGTGTTTCAGAAACTGAAAAAACAAGGCATATTGATCAAGAATCTGGATGGTTCGCATCCATTGCTGAAAAATTGTTTGCGCGTCACGATCGGAACACCGGCTGAAAACAACCAATTTTTGATGGCATTCCGGGCCTCGCTCGATACCTGACGGAAATGTGATTT
>DASVYI010000048.1:0-20507 GCA_036392275.1 Nitrosospira sp.
AGCAGATCGAGAAGGCCATCGAAGCGCTCACCAGCGGCAACGACAGTCTGATAGAAAACATCATTGCCAACGACCATCGCGTGAATGCGATGGAAGTGGCGATCGATGAAATTTGCAGCCAGATTATCGCCCGCCGTCAGCCGGCCGCGGGCGACCTGCGCATGATCATGACTGTGATCAAGACCATTACCGACCTGGAGCGTATTGGCGACGAAGCCGAAAAGATCGCGCGCATGGCCAAGCTGATCTACGAAACCGACCGCATGCACATGCCCCGGTTCGTCGAGATCAGGCATGTGGCTCACATTGCCATGGAGATGCTGCGCAAATCATTGGATGCGTTTGCCCGCCTCGACCTGGCCGCGGCTGCTCAGGTCGTGCGCCAGGATGAGAAGGTGGATGAGGAATTCCGTTCGATCATGCGCCAGCTCATCACCTTCATGATGGAAGATCCGCGCAAAATCTCCACCGCCCTGGAAATCCTGTTTATAGCAAAAGCGATCGAGCGTATTGGCGATCATGCCAAAAACATGGCGGAATACGTGATATACATGGTGAAGGGCAAGGACGTGCGTCATGTCACGGTTGAAGAGATCGAACGCGAAGTAAGCGAATAACTGCGTCTTTGAAATGTCCTGCGTGTCGCCTCCCAGGCTGGCCGGTTTGACCATGAATTGCAAACCCCCGGATTTCTTCAGGAGCGTCCCTGGATTCGGATCCACCCGGAAAAGCCAATGCTTGCATATTCCACCCTGGCAGCAGTAGACCTTGGCTCCAACAGCTTTCGTTTACAGGTCGGACGCGTCGTAGGCAAACAGATCTATCCGTTGGACAGCTTGCGCGAAATGGTCCGGCTTGCCGCCGGCCTTACCGCAGATCAACGGCTGGACGAGGAATCTCAGGAACGCGCATTGAATTGTTTGAGGCGTTTTGGTGAACGTCTGAGAGGTTTCCCGCCGCACACCGTGCGCGCTGTCGGCACCAACTCGTTCCGGGTAGCAAAAAACGCAGCGGCCTTTTTGAAAAAGGCCGAAGCTGCCATCGGCTTTCCCATTGAAATCATCTCCGGGTACGAGGAAGCACGGCTTATCTATCTGGGTGTCGCTCACGGTCTTCCTTCTTCGGGCAATAATCGCCTGGTCATGGATATCGGGGGTGGCTCCACCGAATTTATCATTGGCAACCGGTTAAGGCCGATCAAGCTGGAAAGTCTTTACATGGGCTGTGTCGGCCACAGCCGGCGCTTCTTTCCGGATGGCAGAATCACCCGGACAGCGCTGAGGCGAGCTGAATTGGCAGCGCGAAGCGAGCTGCAATCGATCGCCGCGGACTTCTCCGCAGAGCACTGGCAGGATGCATTTGGCTCGTCCGGCACGGCGCGCGCGCTCGGCGACATCATAACCCTGAACAAGCTTGGCAAAGATGAGCATAAAGGCGATATCACGCTTGAGGGACTGGAAAATTTTCGCGATTATCTCCTCAAAGCCGGCGATGTCAGGAAGCTGGAAATTGCCGGACTGCGTGGGGACAGGGCGCCCGTCATTCCCGGCGGTTTCGCCATCATGTCCGCTGCATTCTCCGAACTGGGCATCCGCCGCATGTCCCAAGCCATGGGCGCGTTACGCCAAGGCGTGCTCTACGATTTGCTGGGACGCTTCCATAAGCATGACATGCGCGAAATAACGGTCAGGCAATTCATGCAACGTTACCGGGTGGATGCTGCCCAGGCAGGACGAGTGGAAACATTGGCCCTGTCGCTGGGAAAGCAGTTGCTGAAAGGTGCCGCCGACGAAGCGGAAGAATCACTGCACATTCTCTCGTGGACGGCGCGGCTGCATGAGGTCGGTATTTCGGTAGCGCATTCGGGCTATCACAAACACTCGGCGTACATTCTCGGGAATGCCGACATGCCCGGTTTTTCCAGAAGGGAACAGGAGCGTCTGAGCGCGCTTGCATTAGCCCATAGAGGCACCGTCATCAAGGCGCGGGACTGTATTACCAACCCCATCGATGTCGGTCTGCTGTTTGCACTGCGCCTGGCCACCCTGTTCCACCGCTGCCGCAGCGATATCCAGTTACCTCGACTGGAGGTGAGCTGGGACAATCTGGAATTCATGCTGTTCATCGATCCGGGATGGCTGAAGCGCAATCCCTTGACCGATACCGCGCTGTCTTTGGAAATCGAACAGTGGGCAACGCTTGGTTTCAATCTCCGCATGACGCATGGGGGGGGAGAAACCATTCCTTCCGCGACAGATAAAACGACCCGGAGCATAACCGGCACATAATCTGCATGTAACGCCCAACCTGACGTATGGCCTCGCATTCGAAAAAACGATCCGCCAAAGCAGGGCTGCCACCAGGCACACTGGTCCACATCGGCGAAAGAAAAACCGCCGCTTCCCATGTGACCTTGATGGACTATGACGAAAGCAGTGTGCGTGAATCCGAGGTAACTGCTGCTGAACTGGCCGGCAAGATCAAACTCGCGCGGGGAATTACGTGGATCAATCTTGACGGGCTCGGGGATATCGGCATGATGGAGCAGATCGGCGCCTGTTTCAATCTCCATCCTCTCGTACTGGAGGATATTTTCAATACCGAGCAGCGTTCAAAACTCGAGGATTACGGCGATTACCTTTATGTGGTACTGAAAACCTTCGCCTATGAAAGCCATGGTCCGGAAGAAAGACTGGGTTCGGATCAGATCAGCCTGGTAGTAGGGAGAAATTTCGTGCTTTCGTTTCTTGAAAGGGATGGCTTTCAGTTCCGAGCGGTACGCGAACGCTTGCGTTCGGGGAAAGGCCAGATTCGGAAAGCGGGTGCGGATTTCCTGGTGTATAGCTTGATCGATGCCATCGTTGACAGCTACTTTATCATTCTTGAACGTCTCGATGAAAAAACCGAGGCGCTGGAAACCGAGCTGATATCCAATCCCGTACCAGGTACTCTGCATGCCATTTATCGCCTGAAAAGGGAAAATGTTTTTCTGCGCAGGTCGCTATGGCCGCTGCGCGAAGTGATCAATTCGTTGCAACGCGGGGATTCGCCGCTGATGAGCCACAATACGCTGCTTTATCTGCGGGATGTCTATGACCATACCATTCACATCATCGAGTCGGTCGAGTCGCTGCGCGATCTGACGTCTGGCATGATCGATATCTACCTATCCAGCATCAGTTACCGCATCAGCACGGTAATGAAGGTTCTTACCGTCATTACCACGATATTCATGCCGTTGACCCTGATTGCCGGCATCTATGGAATGAACTTCAGGTATCTGCCCGGGCTTGACTGGGACTGGGGATTCTTTATCGTGCTCGGAGTCATGATTTCCATCAGCGCGGGCATGCTGGTGCTGTTTCGACGGAAAAAATGGCTATAGGCATATGAATGTCGTCGATGGACACCGGAATATCTCGCAGCCTGTCGGACTTGAAGAATCGAGGCGAAAAATAGGTGGAAGTGACGGGTCTGGGATAAATTTTGACGATTTTGCAGGCCAATAGTTGTTCTATTGGTCAAATAAGCGACGAAATATGGACCGGCCAGACGCCTTTGCGGCCAATTTCCTCGATTTCCCTTTAAGTCCGACAGGCCGCTAGAACTCGAACACCTGCCCGCGCTTCACCTTTTCAGGCCGGAATTCACCGGCTGCCTCCTGAATTTCCGCCATCGTGGCATCCTCGTTGCCGGGTTCCATGTGCGTAACGAGAAAACGAACTGGCTTGTTGAGCTGTTTCAAACCCTGCGCCAGCAGTTGGGGACGCATATGACCCGAAAACTCGGCGCCCGCGGTATTGGCGTTGAGGAAGGTCGCCTCGATCATCAGATAGCGAAGGTTATCTATCGCGTTGAGCGACTCCCAGAATGGCTCATGGTAGGTCGTGTCCCCGCTGAATACGAAGCTGGCCCCGCCACTGTCGAATTGATAGGCCACGCCGGGCACTGCATGGCGCACCGGCAAAGGCGTAATCTTCCTGCCCGCCAGCTCTACCGGATGGCCGACCGTGACCGGACTGAACTTCACGTAAGGTTTATCGGGTGAAGGTAGCGCTGTATAGTCCGGCCAAAGCTGAAAATTAAACACATTACATTTGAGCGCGGCAATGGTTTCGGGCAACGCGTAAACGGTAAGCGGGGTATCGCGCCGCGGCCCCACTGCATCCGCCAGCATGGGCAGCAGCGCGGTGTGATCGAGATGAGAATGCGTGAGAAAAACCGCGTGAATCCCGAGCATCTGGCTCAATGTCAGGTCCCCGGCTCCGGTACCTGCATCAACCAGAATGTCGTCATCCAGCATCAGGCACGTGGTCCGCAAGTCCGCAGCCACGCCGCCGCTGCATCCCAGTACGGTTACGCGCATGGTTTTGCTCCCCGTGCCGTGCATTCAAAATTCCACCAGACCTGCTGCGGTCTGCCGGTAAAGCGAATGACAAAAGAACACCGGAGTCGATACGCTCCGGCGCAATGCTTTTCCCTCTCATCCAGTATAGCCCGGCACATACTCCATGGAAGAACCGCTAGCAGTTTGTCGGACTTGAAGAATCGAAGCGAAAAAGTGGCTGGGCGAGAACAGATTTTGACCATTTTGCAGGCCAATAGTTGTTCTATTGGTCAAATAAGCGGCGAAATATGGACCGGCCAGACACTTTTGCAACCGATTTCCTTTAAGTCCGACAGGCTGCTAGGCATGTCCATTTCGTTCCAGCTTATGCGGAGGTAATCGAAGCAGGGCAATTCCGCATCGCTGAAGCCCATTCCCATGATGACACCTTGATTCCGCGTACACGCGCCCAGGAATGGACCAAGGTGCTTAACAACTTGGGAGCATCCGGCAACATCCATATTTCAGAGATGCGTCTGTCCTCATGCCAGCTTCGCAGCAGGAGCCTGACTGCCGCCTCCGCGCCCATGGCGTAGCCGCGCATCTGCAGGCAAGGAAGTAATCGCGCCGGCTCCGGGGTAACCCAATGAACATAGCCCCCTTCGCGGAACACATAATCGAGCGCATCGACAAGAGTCGGAGGAAAATGCGTCAAAGGGCAGTTGCCCGATAAAAGCAGAACATTGAGTGACGCGTTCGGATAGCGTGAGAAGTAGAGGCTGCGGTTGCGCCGGACCAGCTGCGTGTAAGACTGACCCCGGCCAAACGATCCGCCGCCCTTGTGCTGAATCTGCACGTCAGGATGCACACCGAGCTGCCAACCACGCAGGTTGAGCCGCCGGCCAAGATCCGTATCCTCATAATAACCGCGGCCGAACTCGGTGTCGAAGCCGCCGATTTCATGAAAAACGTCGCGCCGCATCAGAAAGGCGTGGCCTCGAAGACGGTGCGTGCAAACGTAACCTCCCGGTTTGCGCACATACCGGTTCAGGTTATCCCGGGCGTAATCGTTGCCGCCGGGAATTATGACTGCAAGCTTCGGGTCCGCCACGAGCGCTTCGCACAGCTGCGGCAGGATATTCCCGGTTATCACGGTATCCGAATTAAGCACCAGTATATAGGGTGCATCGGAGCGGCCGATCGCCTCGTTCACGGAGGCGCCGAAGCCTTGGTTTTTCGGCGAATGATGAACGCGGAGCATCTTATACGGCAGGTTATCGAGCATTTCGCGCGTCTCGGGTCCAGACGCGTCATCCTGAATATAAACATGACGTATGGACGGGCTGAGGAACGCTACCACGGATTCGATACAGCGGCGAGTCAGCACAGGCGCATTGTAAACCGGGATCACTACATCGACGGATGACGTGGCTGACATGGCGGCTCAGTGGCTCTCTGTAATTGCTGGAATGGATAACGAGACGATATGACCGGTATCGTCATGATGGTTGAGAAGGAAAAAGGTCTTCATACTGAAGTCTTCATGCCCGGTTTTTACCCAGCCCGGTTTTTACCCAGCCCGAGTTTTACCCTGCCTGAGGCATACAACGGATTATCATCCAACACCATGTTCACTCGATGAGGTTATGGCTTTTAATGAATATTCAGACTCTTTCCTGAGGAAAGAATTTTGCTTATTGTACACCGGGTAATATTCATTGAATAGCAGAGTCCCGTTCCTCATTCCGCCACGCATTCATGGTGAAATCTGCTTTAAGCTCTCGCAGACTGGCCTCTCTAATGGTAGGATAGCGACCCTGGAAGATGAGGCTCCGGAAAAATCATGGCAATGACCCCTCGCACCTCTTGCGAACCATCTCGATTGTTGCCATACGCGGGATAACCATGATATCCGCAGAGCCGGACGACGCCGGATAACCAGATAAATATGGAAGAATGAAAACAATCGCCGTGATACCCGCACGCATGGGTTCATCGCGCTTCCCAGGAAAGCCGGTGGCAAAGCTGCTGGGCCGGAGCATGCTGGAACATGTGTACAAGCGCGTTGCCCTGAGCCAGGCCGTCAATATGACTTATATAGCCACCTGTGATGAGGAAATAAGAAAAGCCGCACAGGATTTTGGCGCCGCCGTGATCATGACGGCCGATACCCATGAACGCGCCAGCGACCGGGTTGCCGAGGCCGTGGCTGATATGGATGCCGACCTCGTCGTGATGGTTCAGGGGGACGAACCGATGACCCGGCCCGAGATGATCGATGCGGCGGTGGAACCATTCCGGCACGATCCCCAGCTGGGTTGTGTCAATCTGGTGCGATGCATCGATAATAAAGCGGACTTCTACGACGTCAATACAATCAAAGTCGTGATGAATCAAAAGGGTGACGCGCTTTATATGTCACGGCAACCAATCCCGACGGCGCCGGCTGCCGCGCGGTCCGGACATGCGGATTTTTCCCATACGCTTGCCTATAAGCAGGTCTGTATCATTCCATTCAGGCATGAAACCCTGCTTGACTTCGCCCGGTTACCCCCCACCCCTCTAGAGCAACTGGAGTCCGTGGATATGTTGCGGTTGCTGGAGCATGGTTACCGGGTAAAAATGGTGAGAACCGGATTCAACACGCAGGCAGTGGACACTCCGGCAGATCTGGCGCGCGTCGCACGGTTGATGGAATCCGATCCGCTGCTGGCCTCGTATTGAGCGGATGCTCCGCAGAAGCCGCCGGCATTTTCAACCTAAATCCGGTAGTTGGACGGGGTGGAGTGTGCGGTTTTTGGGGTGCAGGGCAAGGCGCAACGACGCGGAATGGTTATTCCATTCCAAGGAGTTGCAACGCGGCCATGTGCCGCAAAAATCGTGCAATCCGCCCTGTAGCGAATTCACCATAAAGGTGAACGTCAACTGCCGAAAAAAGTCTTTGTGAATCATAGCTCTAAACTGAGGAATGGGCGGTCAACTACCGGATTTAGGTTCAATGCAATTAAAATCAAAACTGGAGCGGAATGCACTGACCATAGGGTCATGGATTACGCTGGGACATCCCGCAATCGCCGAAATCATGGCGGCCGCCGGGTTCGACTGGCTCGTGCTGGATACCGAGCACAGCGTGCTGGAACTCAGCGATGTCCAGATGCTGATCCAGGTACTCGACGGTCAACGGTGTCCCGCAATCGTGCGATTGACCTCGAATCACCCGGATCAGATCAAGCGAGTCATGGACGCCGGCGCAACCGGTGTAATGGTGCCCATGGTCAAAACCGCCGCGGATGCCGAGGCCGCGGTACAGGCTGTGTATTATCCGCCCCGGGGCCAGCGCGGAGTCGGACTGGCCCGCGCTCAAGGCTATGGCGCGCGCTTCCAGCAGTACCGGCGCTGGCTGGAGGATAATGCCGTCGTGATAGCGATGATAGAGCATATCGATGCCGTCAATGCCATCGATTCCATTCTTTCCGTTCCGGGAATCGACGCCTACATCATCGGCCCGTACGATTTGTCCGGTTCCATGGGGCGTCCAGGCGAACTCGATTATCCGGACGTTCAAACAGCAATAGGACAGGTGCTGGAGGCCGGGCGCCGTCTGGGTAAGCCGGGAGGTATCCACGTGGTGGAACCGGATCCGGACCAATTGCTGCGCAACATCAAGGCAGGCTTCAGCTTTCTTGGCTACGGGCTCGATATCCGCATCCTCGACACGCTATGCCGCAGCCATATGCACGATATCAGGGCATCTTTATGAACAAACTCGTCATTTCCACTTCATCGTTCGATGTAAATAATAACCACCCTCTTCAACAGTTGATAAAAGAGGGAATGCACGTTGTCCCAAACAGCTACGGGCGAAAACTCACGGAAACCGAAGCCATTGCATTGCTGGGTGACGATACCGTCGGGATGATCGCAGGCATAGAGCCCCTGACGGAACATGTTTTGAGGTCTGCCAAAAATCTCAAGGTAATATCCCGTTGCGGAACCGGACTGGATAATGTCGACCTTGCCGCGGCCAAGCGTTATGGAATTACGGTTCTGAATACGCCGGAGGCGCCGGCTCAGGCAGTGGCCGAGCTCACGATGGGTTTGATATTGACGGCATCGAGGCAGATATCCCAGACTGACCGGTTGCTGCGCGCGGGCCAGTGGCCCAGGAGCCAGGGCAGGTTGCTCGCCGCCCAGTTGGTAGGCATCGTGGGCCTGGGGCGTGTCGGCCGGCGCGTTGCCCGCTTATGCCAGGCTTTTGGCGCCGAGGTTGTAGCGCATGATTCTTATGTGGAGCAATCGCCTCAGGGAGTAAAATTGGTTTCTCTGGACGAACTTCTGGTCAGGTCGGATATCGTGAGCCTGCACCTGACCTATGATGCCCAAACCCATCACTTGCTGAACAGGGAAACTCTCGCACGTATGAAACGCGGAGCTATCGTGATCAATACCGCCCGGGGCGGCCTCATCGATGAAACCGCACTGGCGGAAGCTCTGCTTTCGGGACAGCTGGATGCGGCCGCGCTCGATGTTTTCGAGCAGGAGCCTTATCGCGGCCCGTTGCTTCAATGCGACAAGGCAATTCTTACCTCGCATATCGGCTCGCTGGCAAAAGAAGCACGCCAACGCATGGAGTTTGAAGCTGCGGAGAATCTGCTGCAGGGCTTGATTCAGGCCGGTTTGGTAAAGGACAGGCGCGCGGCGAATGTCTGACGAAACCGCCATCGTATTCGGTGCCAGTGGTTTTCTCGGGAGTCACGTAGCGGACGCATTGTCCGCAGCGGGCTATCGGGTGCGCCTGTTTGATCACCGCTCGTCCCCTTACCGGCGCCCCGATCAGGAGATGATCATCGGAGATATCATGAATCTCGATCAGGTGGTGGAGTCGGCCAGGGGAGCCGACATCGTCTACAACTTCGCGGCGATCGCGGATATCGATGAAGCCCACAACAAACCGCTGGCTACCGCCACCATCAATGTGCTGGGCAACATGCACGCGCTTGAAGCCGCCCGCCTGGCTGGGGCGCGCCGTTTTGTTTTTGCCAGCACGATCTATGTCTATTCCGAATCGGGTTCCTTCTACCGTGCAAGCAAGCAGGCTGCGGAACGGTTTATCGAGACTTATCACGAGCGTTACGGGCTCGACTACAGCATTTTGCGCTATGGATCCCTGTACGGCAGACGCGCCGATGCGCGTAACGGCATCTACCGGATGCTGTATGAAGCCGTGGCGCGGCATTCGATCACCTACCACGGTACTGGTGAAGCGATCCGCGAATATATCCATGTCGAGGATGCCGCACGCATGAGCGTCCAGGTGCTGGCGCCCGAATTCGCCAACCGCCATTTGATTCTTACCGGACAGGAGCGCCTGCGTATCAAGGATGTCATGACGATGATTTCGGAAATCATGCCCTGGAAAGTCGACCTGCATTTCGACCAGGCCAATGCGGTGCATCATTACGCGGTAACCCCGTATGCGTTCCAGC
This sequence comes from Nitrosospira sp., assembly GCA_036392275.1. Lineage (GTDB taxonomy): Bacteria > Pseudomonadota > Gammaproteobacteria > Burkholderiales > Nitrosomonadaceae > Nitrosospira. The sequence goes on from DASVYI010000048.1 coordinate 9,814, forward strand.
CCCGCATCGGACACAAGCTGGTTCTGAATGAGCATGTCGATCTGGGGCAAGGGCTGCTGGATTGCCTGCGGGATATTCACCAAGCCATGCATCACTCCAGTGAAGACGATGAGGCAACACCTTTGGCATCCGATAACAGGGCATGAAAACAGCAGCGTGGGAAGCCATCATTTTCGACTTCGATGGTGTAGTGGTCGAATCCGGGGATATCAAGACACAAGCTTTTGCCAATCTCTACCGGGATCATGGCGATGCAATCATGGCGGCGGTGACACGGTATCACTGCCTGAACGGAGGTATGTCGCGTTATCACAAATTCCGCTATTTTCAGCAACATCTACTGAAAAAACCTCCTTTGACGCTACACGAAGAACAGCTTCTGGACCGGCGTTTCTCGGAACTGGTGGTCGAAGCCGTCATTGCCAGCGAGGCGGTGCCGGGCGCAGCGGAGCTGATTCGCAAGGAAGCAGCGAGGATTCCGTTATTTGTCGCATCCGGCACGCCGGAAGCGGAGCTCAATACCATAGTCGAACGCCGCGGCCTCGCGCCCTTCTTTACCGCCGTGCGCGGTTCGCCAACACCCAAACAGACGCTGGTAGCGGATATTTTGGCGACTCACGCGCTGACGCCCGGCCGCGTCCTGATGATTGGTGATGCATTGGTTGATTATCAAAGCGCACTGCTCAACAACATTGCATTTTTGGGACGCGTGCGTCCCGGGGATGAAAACCCGTTTCCGGCAGACGTAGACGTACTGCCCGATCTGAGCCCCTTACTTGCTTGAGCGGTCACTACCGTATGGCCCACAATCCCCGTGAAGCAACCCGGGCCGGGTGTGAATCCGATTACTTTTTACAGATTACAAGATATGACAGGCAGCAAACAGAAAAATCCTGTTAAAGCGATCATTCTCAGCGCCGGTCAGGGACGCAGACTGCTTCCGCTAACCGGAAACACTCCGAAATGCCTGCTGCCAATTTTGGGCAAGCCCATTATCGAGTGGCAAATCGATGCGCTTCTTTCTTCCGGAGTCAATGAAATCACCGTCGTCACCGGTTTCCAGTCCACACTGGTTGAAACCGTGCTGCAACGGCGATACGCGGGCAGACAGGTCAATACGCTTTTCAATCCATTCTTTGAAGTTGCCGACAATCTGGCCAGTTGCTGGATCGCGCGGCTCGCAATGGATCGTGACTTTCTCCTCCTGAATGGAGATACGATCTTTGATGGATCACTGCTGGCCCAGGTGCTGGAATCCGACCCCGCACCCATTACCCTCAGCGTCGATCACAAGCCCGCCTACGATGCGGACGACATGAAGGTTCAGCTGGGTGAGAACGGCTGGGTCAGGCATGTGAGCAAAGCCCTGCCTGCGGAACAAATCGATGCGGAGTCCATTGGACTTGTTTTTTTCCGCGAGCACGGACCGCGGTTGTTCCGTGACGCGGTCGAGGCCGCGCTTCGGCATCAGTCCGAGCTCAAATCCTGGTATTTGACAATTATCGATGCCCTGGCGGGGAAGCAGATTGTTAAAGCCTGTTCCATCTCCCGGCACCGCTGGTGCGAAATCGATTTCGCCGCGGATCTGGCGAGGGCGGAAGCGCTTTTCCGCGGAGAATGTCGGGATGATATGCAGCCTGCACCTCTCGGATCAACCGGGCTCGTCACGCATGAATCGTGAGCGCAAATCGAGCCTGTCAGGGCTTTTCCGCTTGCGCCTCCAGCGGATTGCCGGCACCCTTTTCGTCACCGGGCGCAAGCGTACGCCTGGCCTCAACAGTACGCATCAGGTTGAACGCCAGCAGCTTCCCTAGCCGCTGATTGCCCAGGGGCATGCCCTCCACCCGCTGGATTATGTCCAGATCGGGTGCCTTGTTGGCCTCCATGATGCACGGGCCGCCGTCTAGCAGGGCAACATCCCATCCAATGACGACCTGGTCGGAAAACGCGGCGCCATGCGCATATTGCACCAGCTCCACCAGCTCGCGCCAGCACGGCAGCTTGCGATTCACGATCTGCGCCCCGGTCTCGGAATGTTGCTCATACCATCCGTCCGCCGTCGCTCCCCAGGCTCCGCGCGTGCCCCTTCCCAGCTCACCGGTGCCAATATCGACATTTGCTGCAATACCGCCGGCGTGCCAGTTATCCACAGCCACAGATTTATTTCGCGCCATGCGAAAGGCCGCATTGGTCGCCTCATATTCCCCCCGCTCGTTACGGCACGTCATGATGCGAACGGTGGAGAGTACGCCATTGGCCAGGTCGGCGATTTCACTGTGACTCACGAGCCGCGGCTGCACCAGGAAAGCCCCGTGCCGCGATGCATGCCGCAGGCGCTCCAGCACTTGATTCCCCGTAGCAATCTCTCCGTCGTTGCGCCGAAACTGTCCGGAGCCCAGATAATCCCAGCGCGTGGCATTTTTCCCACCCTGGCCGTGCAACGGCTTTATGAAGAGATCACGCTCGGGCAGCTCCGGAGTGCTGCAATCGACCATCGTAATCTTCTCATTCGCCACGTTCAGAAGAACGGGAGCCGTCGCAACCCCATATTCACGGCAGCGAGCCCTGAATCGCGCTTTATCCTTGATGCTGGCGGTACTGCGTTCCACCGGAACAGGAAGGCCGCCATTGTTATCGCGCAGAAAGCGGTAGACGCCGACTTTCGTCTCGAACCGGTTCAGGTACTCCCCCGCGCGCTGTTTCTTGTCGTCATCGTGCAGTTCAAAGATGTAATACCACGGAGGCAGGATCGCCCACCGCGCCGCAAGCCCCACCTGCTCGCGGATCTGCCGTATCAAGCCCTTCCCCGTCCGCTTCTTTATGGCATGGCCATTGATCGCCGTGAAAGCTGCTATCAGTACGGCGAGCACAAACGGCACGAATGGCAACGCCACGAGCATCACGATCCTGTCGCCGAGCGCCTCCTTTCGCCAAACCTCGCGCTGGATACACCGATGAATATACATCGCCGATGAATCATCGTCGGGCAACCGGGCAAAGATCCGCATCGCACCGCTCAAATCCCGGGTTATTCTGTCAATAATCAAAGTCACTGGCGATTTTCACTCGCCCTCCACAATTCGCTGCCGCAGTTACCGATTATCCGATTACTCAAAAAACGAAGAACGGGATTTCGACACCGCTTCCGGTGGCCCAAAGTCATTTAGAGCTCCTATGAGGCAAATTTGCGGCCCATACTGCCGTTGCCCATTGCCCATTTGCCCGTTGCCTGAAATCCATTTACATCATAGTACGCCGTTATGTCTTGTGATTGACAGTAATGAGACAATTTAGTCCTTGCAAGGAAAAAATAAAAGCCCGGACTATAGCAGTTGTCCCGAAGACTCCCAAAGATTCCCAAAAATTTGCCGGGGACCGGGAGGCACGAATGAAGCGGGCGGCTACCCGAGAGAAAAACCGGACGGCAGAGCTGCCAAGGTCATCGTGATGACCGAATGAGTCGGGGCATCTTCTCCATGCCCGCAACAGCAGAGTTTACGGAACTCAATCGATCCGGATATGATCCAAGTGAAACTCATCATTCAAAAACATTACAGACCCTGCGATGATCAACATTCCACCCCGGGATATGCCGGTCTTCAATGCGACCATGCGCAAGTTTGGTGCACCACAAACGATAATCCATCAATACCGGTACTGGAGCGTCATGCTGCGCCCAGCCCAATTGACGCTGGGCTCGCTGGTTCTGGCTGCCCATGAGCCGGCGCGCGCATTCTCGGAACTTGGTCAGGAAAGCTTCACGGAACTTCACCAGGTTACCGTACACCTCGAGTCCGCCCTGACCAGGGCATTCGGTTACGACAAGCTCAACTACTTGATGCTGATGATGGTTGACCCGGACGTACACTTCCATGTCATCCCACGCTACGCGAGGACAAAGTATTTCAACGAGATCGAATTCACTGACTCCGGCTGGCCCGGGGCGCCCGATCTCGGCCGGACTTATGAAGTCGATACCGAAGTTAACCGCCATATCATGGATCACATCATATCCTGCTGGGCATGACATCACGCACGATCGCTTCCGCAGCCGATTTCCTTTTAAGTCCCTTTTAAGTCCGACAGGCTGCTAGCTTTCTCGCGGCATTTTCTCTATGATTGCGTACCCGATCACTACCACAAACCGCGCGCCGATGCGCGGCAAAAACAAGAGGGCGCGTTTTCCTTTTTGCACCGCCGGTTAAACGATTTGAACGAGTAAATAAGGCGTGACACAGCTTGTTCTGCTGCGGCATGGAGAAAGTATCTCGAACCGGGACGGGCATTTTACCGGCTGGAACGATGTTGAATTGAGTCCGAAGGGTGAGCTGGAGGCGGAGCGCGCCGGCCTGTTGCTCAAGGAGACGGGATTCAAATTCGACATGTGTTTTACCTCGGAACTCAAGCGGGCCGTCGATACGCTACGGATCGTATTGTCGGCAATGGGTCTCGATGAAATGCCCGTACGGCGAAGCTGGCGTTTGAACGAGCGGCACTACGGCGCACTGGAAGGAATCGGCCCTTTGAGCGCCATCAAAAAATTTGGCGTCCGGCCCATCCTTGATTCACAGCTTCGATTCGATTCGCCACCCCCGCCTCTCGATCCCCGCGATGCACGCTCCCCGGGAAATCAGCTGCGCTATTCCGGCATCGACCAGAGTGAATTACCCCTCGCCGAGAGCATGCAGCAGGCGCTCCAGCGGGTATTGCCCTACTGGCGGGAGACAATCGCCCCGGAGATCCGCCATGGGAAGCGGGTCCTCATCGTCGCCCACAAGCATATATTGCGCGCGCTGATCATGCAGTTGGACGGCCTGTCGATCACTCAGCTGATAAAGCTGTCAGTAGCCAATGGACAGCCCCTGATATACGAACTTGACGATAAACTCAGCCCCATCCGGCATTACTACGCCGATCGAAGGGGTAATCCTAAATCTCGCGGTTGACCGCTCGTTTTTCAATTTACTGTTATGATCCACAAAGACTTTTTGCGAAACTAGGCGTTCACCTTTTTGGTAAGTTCGCTACAGGGCAACTGCGGGATTTAGAATAATCCGTAGCACTCCTGCCTGTTGATCCCTATTCGTTGGTCCCCGCAAAACGAACCGTTTATTTTTTAGAGGTAGCTTTGACGCAGTTCTCGATAATCATTCCAACGCTTAACGAAGCGGATAATATCGATCCATTATTGACCCGTCTGTTTTCACTTGACCTGCCAAAGGAGAGTTTTGAAGTCATTATCGTTGACGACGGCTCGACCGATGGAACACCGGACAAGGTGCGCGCCTGGGAAAACCATGCAAATGTACGGTTGATCGAACGCCGGGAAAAGCCTGATCTGACAAAATCGATTCTGGCAGGCGTGGCGTCGGCGCGCGGCAATGTCGTCGTCGTCATGGACGCGGATTTGAGCCACCCGCCGGAACGGCTGTCCGCCCTGGTTGCCCCGGTGCTTGACGGGAGTCATGATGTGGCCGTCGGAAGCCGCTATGTACCGGGCGGCAGCACCGAGGGATGGCCGCTGCATCGTCAGTGGCTGTCTCGCGTGGGAGGCTGGCTTGCCCGTCCCCTGTGCGATGTGAATGACGCAACATCCGGGTTTTTCGCTTTTCGCCGCGAACTTGCCACGATCGTTGCGCAACGTGCGCGCGGATACAAGATTCTGCTCGAACTGCTCATGGCCGGCCAGGGAAAATTGCGGGTAATAGAGGTTCCCATCGTTTTTACCGACCGGACGCGCGGCACTTCGAAGCTGTCATTTTCCCATCAGTGGACCTATTTGCAGCGCTTGATGACACTTGCCGGCGGCAGCGTTTCCTTCGGTACCGCCAGCCGGTTTGCCGCGGTCGGGCTGCTCGGCGTGGCTGTCGATGCATTGCTGTTTCAATGGCTCATGAGCAACGGAGCGGGACTCGCGCTCGCCCATATCATGAGCTTCTTCGCCGCGGCCTCGCTGAATTACACGCTCAATTCAAAGTGGTCGTTCCGCCTTCATCATGCGGGCCACCTTCAATGGCGCCAGTTCAGCCGCTTTTTGACCGTGGGTATATTTGCATTGCTGATGCGCGGCGGCGTACTGGCTTTGCTGATCTATGGCTGGCATATGCCCTCGTTTCTGGCAATTTTCCCGGCAATTGCCGCGACGGCTGTGATCAATTATCTGGGTTCCGCCTTCTACGTATTTCCCGTCGAGCAGAATCCTCCTTCAGCCGATATCCGCTGGCGGGTTGCCTCGTTCGGGATCATTGCGTTCAGCCTGCTGCTGCGCCTGATCTACATCGGAACGGCGGAGTTGTTTCCCGATGAGGCGTATTACTGGAATTACGCCCAGCATATGGATCTGAGTTTTTACGACCATCCGCCCATGGTGGCGTGGCTGATCTGGCTTGGCACTTCGATCTTTGGCAACACCGAGTTTGGAGTCCGCTTCGGCGCGTTTTGCTGCGGCCTCATAACGATGGGCTATCTGTACGCGCTGACGCGCAACCTGTACGATAAATCCACCGCGATCCGCGCGGTAATGCTGCTTGCCGTGCTGCCGTTTTATTTTGCCACGGGTGCGGTGATGACGGCGGATGCGCCGCTGGTTGCTGCCTGGGCTGCCACGCTGTATTACATGGAGCGGGCGCTGATTGGCGATCGCAGGTCCGCCTGGCTGGGCATGGGCATCGCATTTGGCTTGGGCATTCTGTCCAAGTACACGCTGGCCCTTCTCGGTCTCTCGGCGCTGATATTTGTCATCGCCGACCCGGCTTCGCGCCGCTGGCTGGTCCGTCCCCATCCCTACGCCGCGGCGGCGCTCGCCCTGCTGCTGTTCTCCCCCGTGATCATCTGGAATATGGAACACAGCTGGGCCTCGCTCACATTTCAGTCGAGCCGTATCAAGGGGGTTGGTGACGATGAATTTTCCGTGCATCTGCTCATTCTTCACCTTATGGTGCTGCTGACTCCGGTCGGCTTGCTGGCCGCACTCATGGCATTACTGCCGGAACGCGGCAGCAGCGGCAGTTCACACGAGCGCAGGCGCCGCCTGTTCGTGCTGACATTCGGTGGCGTGCCTATGGCGGTGTTCTTCGTCCTCAGCATTTTTGACTCGCTGCGGTTCCACTGGACCGGCCCGCTATGGCTCGGCATGCTGCCCACCGTGGCGTGGATGATGGGTCAAACCGATGATATGCGCGTCGTCGCAGCCCGCCTGAGGTCGGCCTGGAAGCCGACCATCGCAATCTGCCTTTTTCTTTACGCCTTTACCCTGCACTATCTGGTGCTCGGCATTCCGGGCATTCCCTACCAGGGCGTTTACGAGGGCTTTCCCGAACATTATTTCTGGCGCGAGGCGACACAGGGAATTGAAGAAGTCGCGGACGAGGTCCGGAAGCAGACCGGACAGGAACCCATCGTGGTCGGCATGAGCAAATGGTCCATTGCAGCCGTCCTGACTTTTTATAACCGCGGAAAGCCGATGGAGATACGCTCGCGCAACATGTTCGGTGACAGCGGCGCCATGTACGATTTCTGGTATCCGTCGGAGCCTCCCACGACAAGGCCGATCATCCTGGTGGGCATGTGGCCTGAAAATCTCGAGCGCACCCGGTACAACAACGATATCGGCAAGATGCTCGTGGACCCCGGCCCGGTACAGGACCGGGAAATCGTGCACAACGGCAAGCCGCTGCGTCAGGTCTATTACCGCATCGCCCACGGGTACCTAGGCAAGCAACACGTGGGAAATCTTGATAAATAGCCGGTATGGTGCGAAGCAGACAACCGCTGCCGGCTGAACCGTGGAACCGGCTCACGCAACGGGTGGTTCGTTCAAAACGCGTGCGCTTTGTTTTTGCCAAATCACGGCAACCGCAGTGACAGCGAGAAGAAAGGTGATCATTTTGGTATACAGGGCAAAAGTATCCGTCAGGCCCGATACGAAAATGAAGCACACCAGAGCGGCTCCCAAAGCCGGAAGCCCGCAAGTTTTCAACGTCTGGAACCAGCTCCGCAGAAGGAAGGCGAAAGCCAGGATGCCGAGTGCGCCAACATGCATGCCGATCTCGATCCAGTCGTTATGGTAGTGAGAGGTTTGCATGTATTTTGGTAAATCCTTGTAGATACCGTCCTTGTAGGTCTTCACCGTTTTTTCGAAATAGCTTTCCGGTGCTCCGGTCCCGTGACCGAACAGCGGCTTTTCCGCGATTCCGTGCAGGCCAACGTCCCAGACGGCAAATCGATATCCCAGGCTGGTCTCATATTTTCCGTGCCGGGCAAGTTCGATATCGGCCTCAACCTGGCCCAGTCTCTGTTGCAGCGCACCGCTGTATGCAAAAACCACGATCAGGAGGGTGAAAGACCCCGCAACGCTCAAAAGCGCTTTTTTCTGCGATTTGTAGCGCAGAAAAATCAGTAGCGCCGACCCGAGAAGGGTCGCGAGAAGAGGTCCCCGGCCATGCTGATTGAACTGGACGTATAGCAACAACAGCGTCAAAATCCATAATGCCGGTTTTATCTTTTTATGGCTGTGCCCGCCTGCAAGATGGATCGACAGGATGACGCCAATCCCAAGCATTGATGAAAAAGTCAGATAGCTTATATCGAGCAGCGGGATACCCTGTTCTCCGTCGATCACATACTGGTAAATGCCGATAATCAAAACTGTCGCATAACCCGCGGCAAGGCCGCCCACGGCCCAGGGCAAACGCTCTTTATTCGAGAGGGACAGGAAGGGAATGAAGATCAGAAATGCAAAATATCTCGTCCACTTCAAACGCCCCGATTCAAGATAATTCCCCCATAGAATTCCCAACGCCAGCAGCGTGCACAGAATGAGGATGGCCAGTACCAGGGGCTCCCTGATGAGCTGGCCCAGCCTGCGATGGCCGTTATCAAATATCCATGCAACGGTCAGGAGGATACAGATACTCAAACTCAGCGGTTTGCTCCATAAGGCCATACCGAAAAAAAACAACGTAAACTTTGCCAATGCGTTCTGCCAAACCTGTATATTTCGCAACGGGCTGGAGGAGGCAGCTACCTTGTCATGCATCACAACCCCTCGGGTCCCTGATTCCGGGACCTACTTTATACGTGAAGCATTCCGCGGCGGTGGATTCCGCGGCTATTTTAAATGGGCGCGTGAAAGACCGCGCTGGTGCCGGACCATGATCGGGAGTTAAACACAAGATGCCGCAGGATGGCGCAAAATCGTGCAAGATGACACAAAATCGTAGTGAGGGAGCTGGTGAAACAGGCACTGGATCAGCCTCGGCTGACATCCAGTCGAGGCTCAGATTGACGTTCAATCGACAGCCGGGTTAACAATCGGGTTGGCAACCTGACGCTGAGCTGGCAAAATCAGCGATTTATCCAAAGCGTTCTCGCGCCTGGCTTTTGGCTTGGCTTGTGGCTTGTACCGGGTCTGACCCATATTGCACTATTGCTGTGTACTTTCGTAATAGCCGTAATAGCCGGCCCCACATGGAAACGGCATTAAATCCTTATCTGCCCGCAATGACAAAATCCGATCCGTTTTCACTCGCCGGACGGAAAATTACCCCGTCTGTCGCAGGCACTTGCAACGCTTCTCATAATGAAAGCCCTTTTTTTTCTCCGCCATTATAACGATATCGATCACATCACGCCGGTCATCTCGAAGTGGACCGAGTCGGGTCATGACAGCGATGTAATCCTGGTAGGTCATCCGAAGTTTCGCAATGACTACCGTATCAAATTTCTGGACAAGCTCGATCGCGTCCGCGTCGCGCATATCCGGGATCTCCTCCCCCCGCCGGAATTCATGCGATGGCGGCTGCAGATGCTCCTCCTGGTCAACAGTGTGCGGCGCCTTTTCATTGTTGGCCGGCTCGTAGAAAAGCTGGCCCGGAGTTATGACGCCAAACGGCGCGAGCCGGTCTGGCGCAGCACGGCAAGACGGTTGCTGGAGCGCAGCTTTGCAGATGTGGACGGGGGCGTGGTCGTATTCGACTGGATCACGAAAGATTCACCCGTCTCCGTCGAGTGGGTCGAGACGGTCGTTGCGATGGCACGAACAATGGGCTACGGCACGGTATCGCTGCCACATGGAGACAGTCCTCATGCCAACCGTCTGATACGCCATCATGAGTGGGTCATGAAGCCGGATGCCCTGTTTTCGGCTGCAAAAATATTCGACAGGCTCGTGGTGCCCAATGAGTTGTGCGCAACCCGTTTCCGACCGTTCCTGAATGACCGGTCGATCGCCGTGCTGGGCTCCCCGCGCTATTGTGATGAGTGGCTGGATAAACTCGCGAAGCTGTCTCCAACCCATCAGTTGGGAACGGGTTCCGGAAACCGGCTCAAGATTGTCATGTTCCTGAGAAAAAGCAACTTTACGACATTCTGGGAGGAAGTCGACGAGGTCGTGGGCATGATCGCCGCCTTTCCCGGGGTGGAGCTGGTGATTAAACCCCATACACGCGGCGGCTGGAGGCAGCCCCTGACCGGGAGCGCCTCCCTGCGCCAGCTCCCGAACGTAAGCGTAGCGGAAGACAGCGTGCATTCGATCCCTCTGATGAATTGGGCCGATGTCATTATCGATCTTGCCACCTCGGTGGTGTTTGAAGCCGTCAAGGCAAAAAAACCGGTGCTGGCGGCCGATTATCTCCACGCCGGCCGTTCCGCCGTGGCCCACTATATGCCCGAGACCGAACTGAGATGCCGGGATG
>DASVYI010000049.1:0-21340 GCA_036392275.1 Nitrosospira sp.
CCGGTTAACGGCAGGCGATCGGGATAATTGAATAAATTTTTTCGATAATGATGAGATGCCCGTCCGTTTCCGGGAAGTGTCCCGGCATGCCAGCGAGCGGCGCCTCATCCTTCAGCAACAGGCTCGATTAGTGCAAACACGGCTTGATTACGTGCAATAATTTGGGTCCGGGACTAGTTGTCGTCCGCTGCACGCTTGGCTTTTACCGCATATTCAAGATCAAGAACTGACATCCAACAATGAATCACCCGTCTTTGCCTGAACGCAGCCTGAAAGCAGTCTGGCACCCCTGTACGCAGATGAAACAGCATGAGCTGCTGCCGCTCGTTCCCATCGCCCGTGGCGAAGGGGTATGGCTTTATGGCTTCGACGGCAGGCGCTACCTCGATGCGATCGGTTCGTGGTGGGTCAATCTGTTCGGCCACGCCAATCCCCGCATCGATGCCGCGCTCCGCGACCAGCTTGGCAGACTGGAGCATGTCATGCTGGCCGGCTTCACCCATGAACCAGTGGTGGAATTATCGGAGCGCCTGGGCAAGCTGGTGTCGAACAGGCTCGGCCATTGCTTCTACAGCAGCGATGGCGCGTCCGCGACGGAAATCGCGTTGAAGATGAGTTTTCATTTCTGGCGTAACAGCGGCTATCCGGAGAAGAACGGATTTGTCAGCCTGCAGAATGACTACCACGGGGAGACGCTCGGCGCGCTGTCAGTCACCGACGTCTCACTGTTCCGGAACGCCTACGCGCCATTGCTGCGCCAAAGTGCGTTTGTACCCACCCCGGACTGGCGTTATGCTGCGAGCGGAGAGCCTCCCCGGGAACACGCGCTGCGGGCCGCCGCCGCGCTCGAAGCGTATCTGGCGGAGCATCACACCGGCGTTGCGGCGCTCATTGTCGAACCACTCGTGCAGGGCGCCGCGGGCATGGGCATGTATCACCCCAGTTACCTCAGTCGTGCCCGGGAGATATGCGACAAGTACCACGTACATTTAATTGCCGATGAAATCGCCGTCGGCTTCGGCAGGACCGGAACGATGTTTGCCTGCGAGCAGGCGGGCATCACGCCGGACATTCTGTGTCTCGGGAAAGGCCTGACCGGCGGCTATCTGCCGCTATCCGTGGTAATGACCACCGATGCGGTTTATGAGGCGTTTTATGACGACAGTGCCGCGCGCGGCTTTCTGCATTCCCATACCCATGCGGGTAACGCGCTGGCCTGCCGTGCGGCGCTGGCCACACTGGATATTTTCGAGCAGGATGGGATCATTCAGGCCAATCGCGTCAAGGCAGATTATCTCAACCGCGTGGCGCGTCCGATCGCGACCCATCCCCGGGTGAAGAACTTCCGTCACTGCGGCATGATCTGGGCATTCGACGTGAAAACCGATGATCCCGATTTTTCGGGGAAATTCTTCCACGCCGCGCTCGAACAGGAACTGTCGCTGCGCCCGCTGGGCAACACCGTCTACTTCATGCCACCCTATATCATCGACCTGCCGGAGATGGATTTGCTCGTAGCGGGGACTTTGCACGCCCTGGAATCATGCTGAAGAAGAACGCGGGTATCGAACCGGCGCGATTGACTTTCCTGGGTGCGGCCGGGGAAGTCACAGGATCATGTTATCTGATCGAGACCGGCCCGGTGCGTTTCCTGGTGGATTGCGGTATGTTCCAGGGCGGACATGAAGCAGACAAAAAAAACCGTGAGGCATTCAGCTTCGATCCAGGAACGATCGGATTCGTGCTGCTTACCCATGCCCATATCGATCATTCAGGATTATTGCCGCGTCTTTGCGCACTGGGCTTCAGAGGACCGGTATATGCCACGGCTGCGACGGCTGACCTGCTCGCGGTGATGCTCAAGGACAGCGCGTATATCCAGGAAAAGGAGGCCGAACGGCAAAATAAGGCGTATCGCCACAATCACCGCAGCCACCACCAGCCGCATCACGACGTCGCCCCACTTTATACCGTGGCCCAGGCCGAATCCTGCCTCAGGCAGATCAAAAGACTCGAATACGGAAACGAGACCAGACCTCATCCTTTGGTACGCTGCGCGTTTCGTGACGCAGGCCACATTCTCGGATCGGCCATTATCGAAGTCTGGCTGGAAGGCGATATCCAGAGGAAACTGGTGTTTTCCGGCGATCTGGGACAACCGGGCCACCCGGTCGTGCGTGATCCCACACCGATCCGGCAGGCCGACGTACTGTTGATGGAATCGACTTATGGCAACCGTCTCCACCGCACCATGTCCGACACCCTGGAAGAGCTGGTCCATGCGATCAACGATACCCTGGTGCGCAAGAAAGGCAATATCATTGTACCCGCCTTCACCATTGGCCGTACCCAGGATCTGCTTTTTTTGCTGATCGACCTGCATCGCCAGGGCAGGATCGGCGAGATGGATATCTACGTCGATTCTCCCATGGCGCTTGCCGCGACGGATATCACGCTGAAATACATGAATCTGCTCGACGAGGAAACCGCGCACGCGATGAAGTGGCTCAGCAACAGCGGAGGCAAGCCAAGGATTCATTTCGTACAGGATGTTGAGGACTCGATCTGGCTCAACAGCGTGCGCCACGGCGCGATCATCATCTCCGCGAGCGGCATGTGCGACGCGGGACGCATCAAGTATCACCTCAAATACAATCTGGGAAGGCCCGAATGCAGCATCGTGATCACCGGCTTTCAGGCTGCTGGAACACTGGGGCGCAGGCTGGTGGATGGCGCGGGACACGCCAGGATTTTTGGCGAGGATGTTCCCGTGCGGGCGGACATTTACACGATCGGCGGTCTCTCGGCCCACGCCGATCAAGCCGGTCTGATGGGGTGGCTCAGTCATTTCGATGGCGCGCCACGGCAAACCTATATCGTGCACGGAGAATCGCTCAGTGCTGCAGCGCTGACGGAAACCATCCGTAAGCATTTGAACTGGAATGTGAGCATCCCGGTGCAATTCGAATCGGTCGAGATTTAACCTAAATCCGGCAGTTGGACGGGGCGGAGTGTGCGGTTTTTGGGGTGCAGGGCAAGGCGCAACGACGCGAAGAAGTGGCTATTCCATTTCAAGGAGTTGCAACGCAGCCCTGTGCCGCAAAAAACGTACAATCCGCCCCGTAGCGAACTCACCAAAAAGGTGAACATCAAGCTTCATAAAAAATCTTTATGGATCATAGCGATAAAGTTAAAAATGAGCGGTCAACTGCCGAATTTAGGTTCAAGGCAGACCGGGCCTCGCCCGGCATTATTTGATCGCCGGGCATAATCCGGCCTACCTCTGGCCGTAAGAGATTTTAACCATGCTGGATCGTTGTTCAGTCCCTGGTTACCCTTGCACCCACGGCAACCCCGCAACCTTCCAGCCGCCTTTGGTGCCCCGGTGGCCCGTCGCATCCTTGTCGCCCTCGAAACCTTCGAGCACATTGTAGCAATTCATATAGCCGAGCTCGGTAGCGGTCGCGGCGGCCTGATGCGACCGCCCCCCGCTGCGGCAGATAAACATTGCCAGCGATTCCTTGTCGACCTGGCTGGAAAGATAGTTCAGAAAATCCGGGTTGTGCCGCATGCCGGGATAGGATTGCCACTCGATTTCAATCGCGCCCGGAATCCGGCCTACCCAATCCAGTTCAGCCCTGGAACGCACGTCCACCAGTTTTGCACCCGGCGCCTCCTGCAGCAGACTGAGCGCTTCAGCCGGCAATAGCGCGCCCTGGTAAGGCAAATCCATTTCCCTGGCGCGTTGTTGCGCCCTGTCGAGTATTGCGGTGATTGTTTCCATATGAATTTCCGGTAACGGTGAAATGAAAACACAATGGTATTCCATTTTCAGGCCGTAGTTTAGGGCTTGAGCTGAAATCAGCGCCGGCTCGACCCGCTACACGAAGGATATGGACGACGGAACAGCTTCAGGAATATTTTCCCTGTCAGGCAGAAACCGGAACCGCGCCCCTTGCCACGGACTTGGCCGAGGGCTTCACCCATTCAGGACTCCCCCTCCAGGGTTTCCCCTCTTGAGGTTATTCCCCCTTTGAGGTTATTCCCCCCTTGTAACAGGATAATGCCGGCGCTCCTGCTGATATAATGTTATTTTTTCGATTTCACTTCATCCTTACCGTACAACTGAAGTTCCAGTGTGGAGACAAAAATGGCGGCAGCCAATGTTCTGAAAATGATCCAGGACAATGAAGTCAAATTCGTTGACCTTCGATTTACGGATACCCGGGGCAAGGAACAGCATGTGACGCTTCCCGCCCATGCGGTCGATGCGGACAAGCTCGAGGACGGTCATGCATTCGATGGTTCGTCCATCGCCGGCTGGAAAGGCATCCAGGCATCCGACATGCTGCTGATACCTGACCCCGACACGGCCAAGCTGGATCCGTTCATGGACGAGGCCACGCTATTTATCACCTGTGACGTGGTGGAACCTTCCGATGGAAAGGGTTATGACCGTGATCCACGCTCTCTGGCGAAGCGCGGAGAAGCCTACCTCAAGTCGACCGGCATCGGTGACGTCGCCTATTTCGGGCCGGAGCCTGAATTCTTCATTTTCGATTCCGTAACCTGGCATGCGGACATGTCCGGCTGTTCGGTAAAAATCGAGTCCGGGGAAGCAGCATGGAGTTCCGGTGAAAAATATGAAGGCGGCAATATCGGTCATCGCCCCGGTGTAAAAGGCGGCTATTTTCCTGTTCCGCCTGTCGATTCCCTGCATGATATCCGTTCCGCCATGTGCCTCGCTCTGGAAGAGATGGGTATCGAGGTCGAAGTGCATCATCACGAGGTCGCGACCGCCGGGCAGTGCGAGATCGGCACAAAATACAGCAGCCTTGTGAAGCGCGCCGATTGGACCCAGGTGTTCAAATATGTTGTGCACAACGTCGCACACTCTTACGGAAAAACGGCGACCTTCATGCCTAAACCCATTGTCGGCGATAACGGGTCGGGAATGCATGTTCATCAATCCATATGGAAAGGCGGCCGCAATCTGTTTTCCGGAAATGGTTACGGAGGACTTTCGGAAATGGCGCTGTTTTACATAGGCGGGATTATCAAGCATGCCAAGGCGCTGAATGCGATAACCAATCCGGGCACCAATTCATACAAACGGCTGGTTCCCGGTTTTGAAGCTCCGATCAACCTTGCCTACTCGGTCAGCAACCGTTCCGCGGCGGTGCGCATTCCCTATGCAAACAATCCCAAGGGGCGGCGTATCGAGGTCCGGTTTCCCGATCCCACCGCCAATCCCTACCTCGCATTTACCGCATTGATGATGGCTGGTCTCGATGGAATCCAGAACAAGATTCATCCAGGCGATCCCATGGACAAGAATCTTTACGATCTCCCTGCCGAAGAGGCCGCCCGGATTCCAAACCCTTGCGCCTCGCTGGACGAGGCTCTGGACAGCCTGGACCGGGACCGTGATTTCCTGATCCGCGGGGGCGTGTTTTCGAATGATATGATAGATGGTTACATCGAGCTCAAGATGGAAGAAGTTACACGATTCCGCATGACCACCCATCCGGTGGAGTTTGACATGTACTATAGCTTATAGGCCATATACTCCCACGCATGCCTGCTGCCGGACCATCCCGGCAGGATCCTGGATATATACCGATGCCGATGAATATTCTGTTCGTTACGTTGCTTGCGGCACCCTTGCTCATGCTCGCGGGTTGCGGCGAGAAAAACCCGGGAACCGCCGCCAAAACCGAAAAACAGGTCAAGATTCCGGATGAGTTTACGTCCGAGAAACAAGTTCCGTCAGTACTGGAGAATGAATTGACGCCGGAGGAAAAATCGGCGCTGCTGAATCAGATCATGCCTTCGTCCCCCGATGAGTCGACACCCGAAGAAAAATTTCTGAAATTGAGGAAAGACGCGGAAAACGGGGATGCCAAGGCCCAGAACGGCCTCGGCGTGATGTACTACACGGGGGAGGCCATATCCAAGGATGCTTCAGGCAAAACCCTGAGCAATGATCCCGAAAAGGCTGCGGCATGGTTTCACCGCTCCGCGGCTCAGGGATATGCCGATGCGCAATTCAATCTCGGTCTGTTATATGCCAACGGGGACGGCGTGCCCAAGGATCCGGCCAAGGCTGTAGAACTGTTCCAAAAAGCTGCCGAGCAGGGTAACGTCGACGCACAAAATAACCTTGGCGTGATGTATTACTCGGGGGAAGGTGTGCCGAGGGATACCGCCAAAGCGGCAGAATGGTTCAAGAAAGCGGCCGCACAGGGTAATGCCGATGCGCAGGCCAACCTGGATGCGATGAAGTAAGGCGGGGCTCCCGGTTAAAACTGCTGCTGAGGCCGCTGCGGGCGATTCTGCAAAAAATTCTGGAATTCCGTTGTTTCAATCTCCGGTTCAGCGTCCGAGACCTGAACACGCCTTTCCCTTTCCATGTAGCATTGCAATCCGCACAGGCTCATCCAGATAAAAGAATGAATCCCGTCCCCATCGAGATTATTGGTGCAGCCCTGTTCGGAATCGCGCTGATTCACACCTTTTCGACCAAATTCTTTGAGCGCCTTGCGCATACTCATACTGCACATGCCGGTTTCTGGCATTTTCTGGGTGAAGTCGAGGTCGTTTTCGGTTTCTGGGCAATGGTTCTGATTGTCGCGATGCTGGTCATGGAAGGAAAGCAGGTCGCTGTCGCCTATCTCGATCAACAGAGTTTTACAGAACCGATGTTCGTGTTCGCGATCATGGTCATCTCGGGCAGCCGCCCGATTCTGCAATTCGCCATGCTTTGCGTCAGAATGGTTGCGCGGCTCATTCCCTGGGCGGAAGGGAAATCATTTTATTTCGTTACCCTATCGTTCGTTCCCCTGCTGGGCTCGTTCATCACCGAGCCGGCAGCCATGACTTTGGCAGGCTTGATTCTGCTTGAACGCTATTACTCCAAAGATATTTCCGTGCGGCTCAAATACGTCACGCTCGGCGTGCTGTTCGTCAACATCTCCATCGGCGGAACACTGACATCGTTCGCCGCGCCGCCCGTTCTCATGGTGGCAGGCAAATGGGGATGGGACACATCCTTCATGGCTGCCGCATTTGGCTGGAAGGCCGCGCTGGCGGTGATAATCAACGCACTGGCAGCCACTTTATTGTTTCAGCGCGACTTATCGAAAATCA
Source organism: Nitrosospira sp. (assembly GCA_036392275.1). Lineage (GTDB taxonomy): Bacteria > Pseudomonadota > Gammaproteobacteria > Burkholderiales > Nitrosomonadaceae > Nitrosospira. Next base: position 7,150 of record DASVYI010000049.1, read on the forward strand.
GGAATCAGGAAAACGGAGCAACCGCCGCCGTACCGCTGCCGGTAGTACTTGTGCATCTCGTTTTTTTGACGGGTGTCGTTGTATTTGCTCATCACCCTGTCATTTTTATCGGACTACTCCTCTTCTTCCTCGGCTTCGCGCAGGCATACGAACGCTACCAGGACCGCCTGATTCTGCGCGAAGGGTTATTAGTTGCATTCTTTCTCGCGGGCCTGATCGTTCTTGGAGGACAGCAGAAATGGTGGCTGCAACCCATGTTGGCGGGAATGGACAGTACCACGCTCTTTTTTGGCGCGACGCTGCTAACCGCGATCACGGACAATGCCGCGCTGACTTATCTTGGATCGCTTCTGGAAGGGACGAGCGCTGAGTTCCGGTACTCGCTCGTTGCAGGGGCCGTAACCGGCGGAGGGTTGACAGTGATTGCCAATGCGCCAAACCCGGCAGGGTTTGCCATACTGAGAGGATCATTCAAGGATGAAGCCATTCATCCTTTAGGCTTGCTTGCAGCCGCGCTACCGCCGACGATTGTTGCCATTCTTGCGTTTCAGTTTCTTTGAACTTCAAACGTTCAAACGGAAAATTCCAAAACTACCGTTTTCAGAAACTTCCCATCAGGAATCGGATAACACCCGGGGCGGGTCCTTTTTCAGTTCGCGCAGATTGTCATTTTCGGCACGCAACGTTTCAACCTGTTTCCGCAGCCGGCTGATCGAGAGCCGTTCACGCAACATCGCGGGAACCGTCAGCAATGCGCCGATGAGAACCCCCAATCCGAAACACGTGGCTATCACCACGGCAAGCGACGCGTCAGCACGCCATAGAAAGAATACGACGCTTACCGCCACTGCATTCTGAACGGCGAACACGACAATCAGAAAGACGATGATGAGCGCGGCAGTCCGTTGTATTTGCATGGCACCTCCACCCCGCGGTATAGCCGGGAAAGGTTTACCCAAGGAGCGAACGATAGCAGGATTCAGCCGCGAACTTTACGCGCGAAACCCGTCTCCACCCATTTTTTTATACGGTTGGCATCGCCGATGCGGGTGTTCTTACCCCAGGAATCGAGCAATACAATAATGATCGGCTTTCCCGTTATTTTCGCCTGCATGACGAGACACCGTCCCGCCTCATTGAGAAAACCGGTCTTTGATACGCCAATATCCCAGCTCCCGTTACGCACCAGATTGTTGGAATTGATATAGTGCAGCCTGCGGTCTTCATCCCCAAACACCACGGCATGCTTCGCGGTCGTAGAGAATTCGCGGATGATGTCGTAGTCCTCGGCCGCATCCACGAGCTTTGCGAGATCTCGCGCCGTGGAAACGTTGGCGCTGTTCAACCCCGTCGAGTCCACGAAGTAGCTGTTGCCCATGCCAAGCTCGAACGCCTTGCGGTTCATTGCTTCAACGAAAGCATTTATGCCGCCCGGATAACTGCGCCCGAGTGCCGCGGCGGCGCGATTCTCGGAAGACATCAGCGCCAATCTCAGCATATCGTGACGCGGAAGACTCGAACCTACCCGCAGACGCGAACGGGTATTCTTGAGAATATCGATATCGGCATTTTCGACAGTGATTTCCTCAGTCAGCGGCAAGTTCGCGTCAAGCACAACGATCGCCGTCATGAGCTTGGTAATCGACGCGATCGGAACCACGGCATCGGCATTTTTCTCGAAAAGAATCCGCCCTTGTCCCGCATCCAGAATGAATGCGGCCTGCGATCTCAGATTCAATCCCCCGGACTGCACGGAGGTGGCTGTGGTCAACGCAAACATTGCACAGGCCGCAAGGATAATTTTTTTCATTATCTTATCCGTTGGTGAAATTCGTCCGCCTCCCCCGCGGACCGGGATTCGCGCAAAATGAAATACTTCTGAACAACTTCCGAACAGGTTCCACACAAGCGCGAAAGTGCGTGCTCAGCGGTTGCTAAGTTAACAAATAACGGCAGAGAGGGGAAGAACTTTATGTCGATTATAGGTGAAGAGCCGATCTTCGCGCAGTGAACAGCGTATCTGCTCTTAAAATGCCCGCAACCGGTATCCTTCAATAAGCGCCTGTGAAGCATTCTCGAGCGGCAGAGGGCGGGAAAAGTAGTAACCTTGCATTTCGTCGCAACCATTCTCTATCAGGAAATGCAGTTGGGCCCTGGTTTCCACGCCCTCGGCGACCACTTTCAATCCCAGGCTGTGCGCAAGCTTGATCATTGCCACCGTAATGGTCGCATCGTCCGGATCGGTTGTTACATCCCGGATGAATGCACGGTCTATCTTGAGTACATCAAGTGGAAATCGCTTGAGGTAAGCCAGGCTCGAATAACCGGTACCGAAGTCATCCATGGAAATCTGCACACCGAACGACTTCAGATTCCGAAGTGCATTGGCGGCCGTTTCGGCCTCTTTCATGAGAACAGATTCAGTCAACTCGAACTCCAGCAGGCGAGGATCGATCTCGGTGGTTTCCAGGGTTTTTCCGATGATTGCATCGAGATCCTGCTGCTGGAACTGCCGTGCCGAGAGATTGACGGAAATCGGATGCGGAGCCAGCCCCTGATCCTGCCATTTCCGGATCTGCTCGCAGACCGTCCGCACGACCCATTCTCCAACCGATACGATCAAGCCGGTATCCTCGAGAACCGAGATAAATTGTAGCGGCGGCACGAGCCCATGCGCGGGATGCTGCCAGCGCAGCAATGCTTCGAAACCAGTGATATTTCCGGTAGTCAAGCTTGCCTTCGGCTGGTAGTGCAATACAAATTCACGCCGCGCGAGTGCGCCGCGAAGCTGTGTTTCCATTTTCAAGCGCGCCACCGCGCGTTCATTCATCTGCGGCAGATAGAATTGGTAGATCGAGGGACCATGCTCTTTGGCCTGAAACATCGCAGTATCGGCATTCCTGAGCAGGCTGTCCGCATCGATGCCGTCCCCGGGATAAATACTGATCCCCAGGCTCACGGAAACATAAATTTCCTGACCTTCGAGCTCGAACAGCAGCGAGAACGCGGTAATGACTTTTTCCGCAACCACGGTTGCATCCTCCGCCTCGGCCAGATCCGAAAGAATGAACGCGAATTCGTCTCCGCCCAGCCGTGCGACGGTGTCGCATGAGCGCACACACTGCCGCAGCCGTTGCGCGACCTGAACCAGTAGTTTGTCGCCGGTGCTGTGACCCATCGTATCATTGACGATTTTAAAGCGGTCAAGATCGGCAAATACTACCGCGATTCGGTCATCTTTCCGCTGCGCATGTTCCATCGACTGCCTGAGACGATCAAGGAAGAGCGTCCGATTGGGTAATCCGGTCAGTGGATCAAACTGGGCCAGATAAGTGAGCCGTTCCTCGGTAGTTTTCCGATCGATCGCCGTTGCCAGAATATTCGCGAGACTCTGCAGGAAGTTGAAGCAACTCGAAGTAAAGCGTTGTACCTCGCGGGAATAGGCGCCAAGAACGCCATAGGACCCCCCCGCCCCCGAGATGGGCACGCATGCCACGCTCCGTATTTCATGTTTTTTGAGAATATCCGAAGGTTTGAAGCGCACCTCGGAGCGGAAATCACCAATGATTACGGGCCGGTGGCTTGCAAGCACAAAACGGTTCTGAGTGTTCTCATAGGTTGCGGATATCTGACGCCCAATCCAGCCACTCTCCCAACCCACCCCTGCCTTGAGAATGACCGAACGGCTGTCCGGCGCAAGCTGAAGTGCCTTGCTGAAAGCGACATCGAGACCATCCGAGACGGACATTGCCGCCTGGGTCCACAACTCGTCTAGGCAAGTACTGGCAAGCGCCTGCTGTCCAAACGCCGCAATGAGTTCCTGTTGCCTGGCATGCTGCTGGATAGCCAGCTCGGTTTGCTTGCGTTTGGTAATATCGATTGCCGTTCCCACTATTCTGTGTTCGTTGCAATTCGTACCCCATCTCTCTGCTTTGGCAATATGCAAATATCTTACGGTTTCATGTCCGCGCAAAATTCTGAATTCCAGTTGCCCACGCTCATCTTCCGCACTGATTTTCTCCAGCTGCGCTTCCTGCGCCGGCAAGTCATCGGGATGGATATAAGATTTCCATACTTCATAAGTAACCGGGCTGCCGCGCGGAACACCAAATATATCGTACATGCGGTTATCCCAGACAATTTCGCCGGTAGCCGTGTTCCATTCCCATATGCCGATCGAAGCCGCTTCGGTAGCAAGGGAAAGACGGGTTCTCTCGTGGAGCAGAACTTTTTCCCTGCGCGACGTCTCGGCCCGGAGCCAGACGTTCTCGATGACGGTGGGCAGGTGCCGGAGATAACCCTCGCTTTTTATCACGTAATCGGCGGCTCCCAGTTTCAGGGATTGCCGGGCGATTTCTTCATCGCCACGTCCAATGATGAGAATGATGGGAAGGTCAAGCCCGCGAACCTGGCACAGCTCCTTTAAAATATCGGTGACGGAAATTCCTGGTAAACGATAGCCCAGTAAAAGCACATCGATACGGGCCTTTGAACCATTATCCGCAAAATACCGGAATGCCTGCTCGGCTGTCTGGACCGATTCAATGTGAAGATTCGGCGCAGTGGAGGCCAATTCCCTCGCGGCGAGCTGACTGTCGCGGGTATTCGGCTCGATGTAAAGAATCCTGAGCGAGGCGGCACGCCTGCGGGTTTCGGTATGAAACTTGTCAAATGCGGCACGCAACACGAGGGGAAGCTTTTCCTCGAAATTGTTGCGTTTTATGACGTAATCATCCGCTCCGGCGCGCAGCAATGACAATAACATTTCTTCATCGGCCGAGCCGGTGATCATGACGACGGGGAGAGACAAGTGCTTGCCGCGAACCCAGGCCAACAGCGTGTTGCCGCTGCCGTCAGGCAGGTTGAGATCGGTCAGAACCAGATCATAGTGAGGACAGATATCGGAATCTGCTGTCGGAGGTGATAATGGCCGGGCCGCTACGGATTGTCGTCCTGATCCATAAATCTCATGGAAAGCTTCGAGCCGCGACAGTGCCTCTGCCAACGTGCATACCACGTCCAATTTGATATCCGGTGCACGCTTCCGCAACTCGATTCGCACGAGATCGGCATCTTGCGCGTTATCCTCCAGATAGAGAACGTTCATAGGTTGAACCTTTGAGCCGCTCCTCGCCAGACGCGTATCCAGGCGGAGTTCATTCGCAAGCTCCCCGGCGGTTCGGGAAGCGGTGCGTGTTGAGAACGGTCCAATAAAGCTCGATCTGTCGTGCGACCTCGATGAATTTCTCAAACTCGACAGGTTTTACGATGTAGGAATTCGCACCCAGCGAATACGCGTCATGAATATCATTATCTTCGGCGGAAGACGTGAGAACGACGACGGGAACCGTTCCAAAGTCGGGATGTGCCCGGATGGCACGCAAGACTTCGAGGCCGCTGACCTTGGGGAGCTTTAAATCGAGCAACACTACCGAAGGCACAAACTCACCCTCTCTCCATCGGGCCACCATGTCGAGCGCTTCCTGTCCGTCGCGCGCCACCTCGAGGGGATTGATCAAATTATGCCGGCAGAATGCGCGCCGGGTTAGATCCACATCCATCGGGTTGTCTTCGACCAATAAAATCGGTGAGGCGATAATCATGGGTTAGACCTTGATCGACCCTGCGAGATGACTACCGAATTCCCTGGTGCGAGGTATCGGGCAAAGGCAATTGCAGATAAAAGACCGCACCGGCACCCAGACTGCTTTCCGCCCAGACCCGCCCTCCCATCCGCTCCATGGCCTTGTGAACCATCGCGAGCCCGATACCGGTTCCGGGATATTCCTCCGCATGATGAAGCCGCTGGAATATTTCAAAAATCTTGTCGTAAAAGCGCATATCAAACCCAATTCCGTTGTCGCGCACGGAAATAATGCAGTGACCGCCTTCGGCTCGCGCGAGAATCTCTATTTTGCGTTCAGGATTGAATTGGGAGAACTTGATTGCGTTATCAATCAAGTTGCGCAGCGCTATCGCGAGGCCATCCGGATCTCCCTTGACGCTGTGCGGGCCAACCTGGACCGTAACACTTACACCCTCGGTACGGCATTGGCATAGCAGGTTGGAAACGAAGCTGGAAAGCTCGACAGCCACGGTGGACAGCTTTCGCCGCTCGAGCTTCGAATACGCCAGCAGATCCTCGATCAGGCACGACATATGTTTTGTTGCCGTCCGGATATTTTGCAGGAAGCTTCGGCCTTCCTCATCGAGACATTCATGATAACTTTCGAGCAAAAGGCGGCTGTAACCATCTATCCCGCGAAGCGGCGCCTTGAGATCGTGCGAGACGGAATAACAGAAATTCTCCAGTTCCTTACTCTTGGCAGCAAGCCGGGCCGTGCGCTCCTCGACTCTGGACTCGAGATCCATCTTTGCACCGCGCAGTGCCGCTTCGGCATACTTGCGATCGGTAATGTCCTTTATGGTCAGGAATGCCAGTTCCCTGCCGCCGTCGTCGTGAGAAACCGCGCCGGAATAACTGAAGATACGCTTCCAATCGGTATCCACACGTCTGATCCGCAACTCTACATCATGCAAATGCTCGCCCCAGAAAATGCGGTTCAAAGGCCAATTTTCAAAAGACAATACGTCACCTTCGATGGTGGCCAGCTCGTAGATTTGTGCAAAATTACTCAGATTGGGCGGATCTTGTTCCTCATCACTGATGCCATGCATCTTCAATGCTGCCGGATTCCGGTACACCAGATGACCTGTAAAATCGAATACCATAAGACCTTCGCTCATATTCTCCATCACTACCTGGAGCTGCTTTTCGGTTTCACGCCGGGCTTTTTCTTCCAGCCTTAGCTCATTTACATCCGTATTGGTGCCGAACCACTGCACGATTCGCCCCTCGGTATCCCTTAATGGTTCGGCCCGGGTCAGAAATATCCGGTGATTTCCATCCACGCCACGCAAGGGAAACTCCATATCGAACGCTTGCCCGGCGGCGACGGCATCGGTCCATTTCCGAATGACTTTCGAGAGCATTTCCGAATCGTGCAGCTTCTGCCAACCCCAGCCCAGCACTTCTTCCGGCGTGGTACCCGTGTAGTCATACCAACGCTGGTTGTACCAGGATCTCGACCCATCGGTGTTGGCTATCCACGCAAGCTGCGGAATGGTGTTGGCCAGCGTGCGGAACCGGACCTCGCTTGCCTGCAGCGCCGCCTCGGCGCGACGGCGAGTGGTAATATCCAGGATGATTGCGAGAAAATCGGTGCGATCCGACTGCTCAAACAACTGCAGATGAACTTCGACTGGATATAGCGTTCCATTGGCACGCAAGTGCATGGTTTCAAAAACCAAAACCTCTTTTTCGCCGCCCAGGAGCGGAGCGACCATGTTGCGGAACGATATCCCGTCAAATTCCGGCTTGATGTGCAAGGGTGTCATCGTTCGCAATGCATCCATGCTGTAGCCCAGATTGCGCTGTGCGCATCTGTTGACATAATTGAAACGCAGCGTCTGGGGGTCAAAGAGGTAAATCTCATTCAAACTCTGCTCAAGAATGGCGGAAAGCCGCAACTGCAGCCTATCGATTTGCCCGAGTTCGATGTCGTGGATCATCTTGGAGATATATGTGTACGTAATGATGGCTGCAGTCTTTCATGCACCGTTTCTGATTGGAGATATCATCCTAAATCCGGCAGTTGACCGCTCATTTTTCAGTTTATCGCTATGATCCATAAAGACTTTTTGAGAAACTTGACATTCGCCTTATTGGTGGACCCGCTACAGGGCAGATTTAGGATCATGAAAAAGCCGGGAAACCACCTTCGAGAGCGCTCGACCATAACAGGAGTATGAGACCTTAAAATGAGAGACGCGCATAGCTGTAAGATTTTACAGGTTCGCAACTGCCGGGATTTTATCCTCGGGCGCGGACCCGCTTTCAGACGGAGGGGAATCGCAGCGATGCGGACGGGGTGAAATAAGTGTCAACAAGCCCTGAGAGCCTGTCGGGTTTGAAGAATCGAAGCGAAAAAATGACCGGGCGAGGACAGATTTGATGATTTTGAAAGCCAATAGTTGTTCTATTGGCCGAAAAAGCGGCGAAATATGAACCGGTCGGACGCTTGTGCAGCCGATTTCCTTTAAGTCCGACAGGCGCCTAAAATTGGTGCTCGCAGGATGGGTGCGGCTAACCCATCCTTTTATTTTGATGCATGGTGCCGGACCACCTGCCACCCTGTACACAAATAGGGTTTAATTGATAACCGATTTCTAACCAACAAAGGGCGAACACCGCCTGTTCGGAGATAAACATGCAAGAACTCAATGCAACCTGGACCGCGCTAAAGCTCGGCGGATTCATCATTCTGCCGTTATCCCTGCTGGCGGTCATCGCGTTGGCCATCATGCTCGAAAAAGCATTCGTCTATTGGCGCTTTGCCCGCCTGTCGCATGATTTGCTGAACCTCGTCGAGACCTATGGATTCGCCTGGGCCGATCTGGAAAAAATACTCTCGGGGCTGGATGAACGCCACTATTACAAGCGATTCTTCGAGGTAGTCATCAGTAACCGTCACAGGCCATCGTGGTGGACCGAGTCACGCGCAGCGGACGAAGCCCAATTGATCGAAACATCGCTGGCACGCAGACTCTGGGTATTGGAGACAATCGTCACCGCGGCTCCGTTACTCGGGCTCGTGGGAACCGTCGTCGGCATGATGCGGGCTTTCCAGGTGATCGGCAGTCAGGGCGTTGTCAACCCCACGGCGGTAACAGGAGGCGTGGCCGAAGCGCTCATCGCAACTGTCGTCGGGCTCGTCATCGCGCTGGTCGCCCTGTTCGGATTCAATTATTTCTCTCGCCTCCAGTCGCAAACAATGGACGAGATGGAACGCCTTGGGACGCGCCTGATCGACCATATCCGCCTTGACCAGGAGGGTGTCCCGTCATGAAGCTGCGTAAAGCCAGGGTTTTCCGCAAGGGACGGATCGAAATCATTCCGATGATCGATGTCATGTTTTTCCTGCTTGCAACATTCATGCTGGCTTCATTGTCCATGCAAAATCTTGATTCCCTGCAAGTGAATCTGCCTCAGGGTCAGGCTGAGAAGCTCAACACCAAGGCACCCGTAACACTGACACTGACCCACGACAGTCAAATTTTCGTTAACCGTACACCCGTCACATTGGATACGCTCGCCGAAACGCTCAGACCGTTACTCCAGGATTCTGACCAGAAACTAGTCGTGTCCGCCGATAACGATGCGCCGCAAGGAATAGTCGTACAGGCCATGTTGCGGGCCCGGTCCGCTGGTGCACAACACTTCCTGATTGCTGTTAAACACCAGTAAATACAACACGGTACGAATGCTCAAGTCCCGATCGAGAGAGGTTCAGCTCTGGTGGCCGTTGCCGCTGGCGGCCGTCATCTGGCTGATCGTCATCTGGGCGTTCGGATTCTTCCTTACCGAACCAAAAATAGAGACAAAAGCTCCGCCTCCGATCGAAGCCAGCATTGTCGAGCTGCCTGAAGAAAAACCTGTGCAAAAATCAGTACCCACCCCTCAAAAAAGTCAAAAGGCACCCCCTACACCGAGACCTCAGCCACGTCTTGGCGTCAATGAGCCGAAAACGGTGAAACCCGTACCCCAAAAAGGCGCGCCAAAGGATGAAGCACCCTCGACGCTTGCACGCACTCCTCCGACGGCTCCCAAGGATTTAATGGCCTACATGAACGAAGCGAGGGAGCGCCGCCGTGCCGGGGGTATCTTCGAAGACGAGCCCGCCGAACCAAAAAACGTGGAGCGGGAACCTTCGGAAGAAGAATCGAGGATGGCCAACGTCAAGCGCAACCTCAGAGAACCCGGGGCAACCGGCATATTTCAAATCACGCGAATGGGAACGCGCACCGCCCAGTTTTTGTTTCGCGCCTGGAGAATGGATACCAGCAATCCCCGGCGTGAAGTGATTGAAGTCACTGCCGGGCCGGATGGGGATATACAGCGCGCCATCGTCCGGAAAATGATCGAACTGATTCGCGAATACCATAAAGGTGATTTCAACTGGGAATCGTTCCGCCTCGACCGCGTTGTTGTCCTCTCGGCGCGCCCGGAAGACAGCAGGGGACTGGAGGATTTCCTGATACGTGAATTCTTTGGCGATAGCGCCGCGCCTCTCAGATAGATTAGAGCAACGTCTACCGGGCCGAATTCATTGCCGCCCGATCGCTTCACGCAATCTGATCCCCACCCTTCGGGTATTTGTTCAGGTATTTGTCGAGAGGGGCTCCGCCATGTTTTCGCCGTCTCTGTCCTTCGGCGCGGGATGTGCCTCGGAACATGCAGCAAGCGGTGCATGTTCAATATTACTCAAAATGAACGCCTTCAACTACTTTAGTTCGCAATGTATACCACCGAACAGAACGATGGTGTTTATGTAGACATCATTTACTGCGCCAAAGTAAGAAAATTGGCGGAGTAAAGCCTGCGAGGCAGCGATCCATACCCATAGATAACCGGAGAACCTCAGATGTTCAAGAAAATTGTAATGCTTGCCGCACTCGCCACGGGCGGAGCCATGCTATCGAAACACTTCCGGAAGTCCCATGGACGGAAAAACATGTCGACGACTGTAGAATCAATAGAAGTAAATGTCCCGGTCAGTACCGCCTACAATCAGTGGACGCAATTCATGGATTTCCCCACGTTCATGACCGGAGTACGGGAAGTTCGTCAGCTTGACCCCACGCATATACACTGGCGGGCTGTCGTCGGGGGAAAAGAGCAAGAATGGGATTCTGAAATTATCGAGCAAATTCCCGATAAACGAATTGCCTGGCACAGCTCGGATGGCGCAAACAACGCGGGTGTCATCACATTTCATAAAATCTCTGATTCAACCACAAGAATCACGTTGCAAATGGATTATGCGCCGCATGACATCCTTGAAGGAATCGTGACGCATTGAGACTGATGAAAATGTGGACACGCAATAATCTCAGGTATTTCAATGAATTTCCGGAAGAGCGTGCCAGAGAAACAGCGTGTGTCCGGCACAGTGCGTCAGCAGCAGAAATCCGCCGCAGGTGTGATAGGGGTGACAGGGGATAGTAAAATGGCCCGGAGCGGTAACCGCTCCGGGCCATTGTTCATCCCCGCGACCCGATCAGCTCCAGCTCGCTCCCAGGATTCCCAAGCCGGACACGAGTACAAGAATATACGTACCCCAAAACAATAAGATATTGTTCATGGCACACCTCCTTGCATGTGACGATCACGGCTATATGATTATCATTTCAATACAACATATCTGTGCGAAAAACCGCATAACGCGCGCGATGATATCGAATTGATATCGAATGTCCCACACAGTGTCCCAATGCTCCTTACAACTCGAGGACCGTGATTCTTGGACAATGATCGCTCGTCGCGATGGACTGACGGTTTCTCTTTATCAATGCAGTCTTGCTCGAACGCGGCGCAGCGGTTTGCGCCCGCCTGACCGGGCCACTGATGACGATATGATCCAGCCCCCTGAAGCCGGCGCAGCCAGGTTCTGTCGATGTCAGAGGCACCTGGTACATTGGAGGAACCCCGTCGGCAATCTCCTGCCACAGGTAATTGCTTTTGACGTGGCCGGATTCATCTCCGATATTGGGCCCCGCCGGGTCGGAGCCATCCGAGCGGACCTCGGTTTTTGGAATTCGCGTCCTCGCCTCCTCGTCTATTCGCCGGTTAAAGTCGCCCAGTAAAACAAAACGAGGACTTCGGTTGCCGATTTGTTCGACCCAATCCTCAAGGATGGGAATCTGGCGGTTGAGAGCCATGCAGGCTGGGTCGGGATCGGTCAGCCTGCGGCCCGGGAAACGTCCCGCCGTCTTCAGATTGGCACAGCCCGACTTGAGATGGATATTCAGGAAGGTCACGGGTGAGCCGTTGATCACCAGCTCGAGCGCCAAACCCGGCCTGAGGCGATGCGCAAGTTCTTGACCGGGGCGTTCCGTGATGGCAAGCGCCTGATTCGCTGAGCATCGGCTTGAGCCTGAGGGTATCGACTTATCCCAAGCGAATGCGATCGTCTGGAACGCGGTGTGCGACGCTACACAAATCGCGAATTGCCCGGCGAATTTGCCGAGCACCTGCTCGATAACCTCCTCTGATTTAACTTCCTGAAAGGCAATCACCCTGATTTTCCTGCTCTCGATCAAGTCCTCGACGGTCGCTCGCAAACCATCCAGCTTGAGGTTGTAATTTTCAACAGTTTCCGCCAATGCCGGATGCTTGCGTGTTCCATAGGCAGTACATGGGGCAACCATCATTGCCGCATCAAGGCCTCCGGCCGCAACCGTAAAAGCTTCCCGGCAGCTCCTTCCGCGGTTTTTTTCCGGCAGATCCCGATGCTGTGCATCCTGAGAAATCCTGACCCGGCTGTCGCACCAATCGACCTCCGGCGCGCTGCAGACTTCGACGTGGCGTTTGAAATCATCGATAGTTCCGGCCCAGGCCATGTTGAACACCGCAATTCCAATCGGGATTCCAGCAGGGATTCCGACAGGAAAAGTTTCCTGGATACGGGAACCTTCCCAGTCACGGGAAGCCTCCTGACTCTGCGCGCAGGCTGACAAACCCGACAAAAGGATGACCGCGAAGCAAGCAGTCCGGCCAATTCCGGCAACGCAAGACAAAAGCATAAAAAGCCCAGGTGTGGCGGCTTCCGGACGGACCATACCGCCCGGATCATGCCGGCGCCGAATGAGAATCAAGATGTTCTGGTACGTCATCCGTTCTGGCGGCCCGAAATGGCACCTGCCTATTTTGAGCCGGGTCCTGCCTGGTTTCCTTATTTGATTCCTATGACCATCGAATCTGCTCCGATCAGTGCTTCCACGCGCATGGCGGAAAATCCAGCCTCCTGCATCCACCCCATGCAGTCGGCACCCGTATAATCGAAGCCTCCCGGCGTTTCTATCAGCATGTTCAGGCTCATCATCAGTCCAAAGGCGTTCTTTGAACGGTCGTCATCGATGATGGATTCGTATATGACAAGCGCACCGCCAGCCGGGATCGCGTTGAACGCCTTCCGGATGAGCATTTTCTTGGTAGGCAGATCCCAGTCGTGCAAGATATGGCCCATCAGCACAACGTCCGCCCTGGGGAGATCGTCCTTGAAGAAATCGCCAGGCATGAACATAACCCGGCCAGCGACACCCGTGGTTTCCGCATATTGCCGGAAAATGGGCGCAACTTCGGGCCGGTCGAATCCCAGGCCACGCAAGTGAGGGTTCGCCAGCGCGATCTGAACGGCAAGATCTCCCTGCGCGGTACCCACGTCGACGAAAGTGTGATAGTCCCGCCACGGAAATGACCGGGCAATGACGGTGTTGGCCGCGTGGCTGACACCCGTCATGGCGGAGAGAAATTCCTTCAAACCGGCAGGTTCGGCATATAAATTTCCGAAGAGATCGGGACCCCCTGCCTTGCATTCATTCTGAGGCTCGCCGGTACGCAGCGCTTCGGTCAGATGTCCCCAGAACGGGTAGAGGCGGCGATTTGCCATCTCGAGGATGCCACCGATATAGGAAAGCTTTTTGCGATCGAGGAACAGATCGGTTTCCGGCGTGTTGCTATAGCAATCGCCTTCGCGCTTTAGGAAACCGAGCGCAACCAGCGCATCGAAAAAATCGTGTGCAGCGCGGGGATGCAGGCCTATTCTCTCGCGCAGCGATTCCAGACTTGCCGAGCCCTGTGCCAGCTCCGTGAAAACACCCATCTCGACAGCGCATAGCAGGGTTTTGGATGACCAGAAAGCCATACCGGTCTGTAGAATTTTGTCAGGGGTCAGATTGTCCATTTATGATTTTTGATGAAAAGCCGGCCTAATCAATGAAATAGCCTTTAAAAGTTATTGAAGTGTGATACCTGCCATGGATGAGGCGGTGGCGGTTCCTGCCAGACTGTGTGGCACAACCGAGGAGACCGATACACGCTACCACCATGGTCAGGCGTGAGAAATAAGCCGTCATGATCAGCTCGATACCCCCAACATCACCCCGCTCCAGACCCCGGAATGCTGCAATCCGGGGCTTGATAGTCATCATGTGAAGACATTAAACACTACAAGGCATCATATCGGTTGTCATTTTCAAGCTCTGCCTCGTCAGTACCAGCCTATCATGATTAATCTCACGACGTCGCAAATTCAAGTCACCAAACCGCAGCTTTTCCACCTATACCGCT
>DASVYI010000050.1:0-10430 GCA_036392275.1 Nitrosospira sp.
GAAGCGAAAAAGTGGCTGGGCGAGAACAGATTTTGACGATTTTGCAGACCAATAGTTGTTCTATTGGTCAAAAAAGCGGCGAAATATGGACCGGCCAGACGCTTTTGCAGCCGATTTCCTTTAAGTCCGACAGGCTGCTAGAACTTGTAGCCGCGATGCAGGGCAACGACCCCGCCGGCGAGGTTGAAATAGGCGACGCGCTCGAACCCAGCCTGCTGCATCAATTGTTTCAGTTCTTCCTGGGAAGGGTGCATACGGATGGATTCGACCAGATAGCGATAGCTGTCGCGATCGTTGGCAACGAGACCGCCCACCGCCGGGAGCAAATTGAATGAATAGGCATCATAGAGGCGTTGCAGCGGCTTCCATATTCTGGAAAATTCCAGCACGATGACACATCCGCCCGGACGAAGCACACGCAGCATTTCTTTCAATGCCCGATCCTTGTGTGTCATGTTTCTGAGGCCGAACGCGACACTCACGCAATCGAAATAATCGCCTGGAAACGGCAGCTTTTCGGCATCGCACTGCGCGACCGGAACGGCCGCGCCTTGGTCCAATAAACGGTCCCGGCCCAGGGTGAGCATGGAATTATTGATATCGGTGAGCCAGACTTCCCCATTACTCCCTACCTGCTCGAAAAACAGGGCGCTCAAGTCAGCAGTGCCGCCGGCAATGTCGAGTACCCGGCCGCCTTTCTTGATACCGCTCGCCTCTACGGCAAAACGCTTCCATAACCGGTGCATGCCCACAGACATGAGGTCGTTCATCAGGTTATAGCGTTCGGCAACCGAATCGAATACTCCTGCCACCCTACGGGCTTTCTCGGCCTCGGCAACGGTGCTGAAGCCGAAATGGGTATTTTTTGCCATGAGTGTTCAGTTCCTTAAAGAGTGGTTGCTCGGCGGGCAAAGCCCTATTTCGTTCCCGGCTGTTGACCTGATGCCCGGGAACGGCCGACAGAGTCGCGGCTCGCGCCGGCCTCTTCCATCCGGCGCAGATACCGCTGCCACATTTCTTCCTGATGGATGCCATAGTCATAGAGCAAATCCCACGAGTAAAGCCCCGTGTTATGGCCATCAGAAAAATTTAACTGAATTGCATAATTGCCCACCGGTTCGATATGGTTGATATTGATCTCTTTCTTCCCTGTTTGCAGTACTTCCTGGCCCGGACTATGACCTCGTACTTCTGCGGAAGGTGAATGGACACGCAGGAATTCACATGGAAACCGGAAGGTTTTACCGTCGCTGAAAGAAATCTCCAGCGATCTGGATTTTCGATGCAGTTTTATTTCGCTGGGATGGGGAGTTGCTTTGCTTAGCCCTGCCATCGCGATATCCTAAGTGGGAAATCGCGAATGATAAACCAGCAGAGACGAAACTAAAACCCTTGGAAATTTTTTAAAGCCGGATATGCTGGATATGACGTGCCGAGGCTTATCAGCGCCGGGATCTCATGACCTCCCCTTCACCCCCCTTCCGCTTGCGCGAGGGGGGTTGGTTAAGAGGGGTAAACACAACCAGGAAGAATCGAGCGAGCTCGTGGGCCTCGGTCATGGAAAGGCAGGTATGATTGGTTCGGTTCCTTCTATCTCGACCTGAGGCAGATGTACTTTTATGCGCGCCTCGATCTCGTCAACCCGGTTTTTTGGGACATCGGCCAGGACCAATAGCTGACCTGCCTCGATTGCCTCTTCGTACTGCTTGATCCGCGTATTTCCGACGCTCATGCCGACCATGCCGCCTATCCATGCGCCGACGCCCGCACCCGCAAGCGCCGTGCCCAGCAAAACACCTCCCGCGATTACCGTGGAAGCGGGAGGAAGAGCGATTGCGATCAGACCGGCAAGTACGCCGGCCGATCCGCCGAGCGCAAGGCCCCGCTCCACTGCGGGAACAAAATCGCTTTTTTGAAGCAGATTGGCCTCAGGCAAATCCTCCAGCTCGGTGCCGCGCTTCGCCACGACATGAATGTGCTTCTCCTCGATGCGCGCAAGAAGCAGGTCATCGACGATACGTTTGGCTATGTCAATGTCAGGAACGAGAAAGTAGATTCGTCGCATGATGGTCTCCTGAAAGTTATTGGAAACATAATCTCACCGCAGGATTCAGGGCAGAGAATCAGCCCGTCTGAATTCATCATAGGACGGCCGACCCGAAAAAGCAAACCGCTGCCGTATATTGTTTTTTCCCCGCACCCCGCCATCCTGCGGATCTGGCGATATAATCCTAAATCCCGCAGTTGACCGCTCGTTTTTAAATTTACTGTTATGATCCATAAAGACTTTTTGAGAAACTCGAACTCACCTTTTTGGTGAGATCGCTACAGGGTGGATTTAACATCGTGCGGGACCCGTCGCGCATACACATCAGATAACACTGGAGCAATGACATGGAAGCAATCAGATCCCGAGCGGCTGTGGCCTGGAGCGCGGCCCAGCCTTTGAGCATCGAAGAAGTTGACCTGCTGCCCCCGCGGAGAGGCGAAGTGCTGGTGCGCATCGTTGCCACCGGGGTTTGCCATACCGATGCGTTCACCCTGTCGGGCAGAGACCCGGAGGGCAAGTTTCCCGCCATCCTCGGGCACGAGGGTGGCGGCATCGTCGAGGCATTGGGCGAAGGTGTAACCACCCTCGCGGTGGGTGATCACGTCATTCCCCTTTATACGCCCGAGTGCCGGGAATGCAAATTCTGCAAATCGGGAAAAACCAATCTGTGCCAAGCCATTCGAGCCACGCAGGGACAAGGATTGATGCCCGACGGCACCACACGCTTCTCCAAGAACGGGAAACCCATTTATCATTACATGGGCACTTCAACCTTCTCCGAATATACGGTCATCCCCGAAATCGCGCTTGCAAAAATCAGCAAGGATGCTCCGCTGGAAAAGGTCTGTTTGCTCGGATGCGGGGTGACTACCGGATTGGGCGCCGTTGCCAACACCGCGAAAGTGAAGGCGGGCGACACCGTAGCGGTCTTCGGGCTGGGCGGCATCGGGCTCGCGGTAATCATAGGCGCAACGCTGGCTAAAGCCGGTCGCATCCTCGCGATCGACATCACTCCGAAAAAATTTGAAATTGCGCGTCAGCTGGGGGCAACCGATGTGGTAAATCCCAAGGATTACGACAGACCGATTCAGGATGTGATCGTCGAGATGACGGGTGGCGGGGTGGATTTTTCCTTCGAATGCATCGGCAATGTCAAAGTCATGCGGTCTGCGCTGGAGTGCTGCCACAAAGGCTGGGGTGAATCGGTCATTATTGGTGTGGCCGGCGCGGGTGAAGAAATCTGCACCCGTCCTTTTCAGCTGGTGACCGGGCGTGTCTGGCGCGGCTCGGCGTTTGGCGGAGTGAAGGGACGCACCGAGCTGCCAGGCTATGTGCAACGCTATCTGAACGGGGAATTCGAACTCGATACCTTCATCACCCACACCATGGGGCTGGAGGATATCAATAAAGCGTTTGACCTGATGCATGAGGGTAAATCCATTCGTACCGTGATTCATTTCACTCGATGATTGGTGATCGGCCAGCGTGTTTCATCACCGAAGGCAACGCCCCGATCCGCTTTCTGTATAATTGATCCCTTTTTTGGAACTGCGCAATGGAAGCGGAACACCTTAACGCGATCGACTATCAACTCGCCGACCTCGATAGCAGGGCAGCCGAATTACGGAGGTATCTTTGACTTCGATGCCAGGCAGGTACGGCTCGAGGAAATCACCCGCCTGACCGAAGATCCCGCCATCTGGGAGGACAATAAGCGCGCTCAGGAGCTGGGCCGGGAAAAAAAGATGCTGGAAAGCGTCGTTATCGGCCTGCAAACCATCGCACGCCAGCTGGGTGATGCGCGGGACCTGTTCGAGATGGCGAAAGAAGAGGATGACGACGCTGCCCTTCTCAGCATTCAACGCGATCTTGGACAACTGGAAAAAGCCGTGGCGGATATGGAGTTCCGCCGGATGTTTTCCAATCCGATGGACCCCAGCAATTGCTTTGTCGATATTCAGTCCGGCTCAGGAGGCACCGAAGCCCAGGATTGGGCGGCCATGCTGGAGCGCATGTACCTGCGTTATTGCGAGCGCCGCGGCTATGGCGTGGAAATCCTGGAAGAATCGCCCGGTGAGGTGGCGGGTATCAAGAGCGCCAGCCTGAAAATAACGGGCGAGTATGCCTACGGCTACCTGCGCACGGAAACCGGCGTGCACCGGCTGGTGCGCAAATCCCCATTCGACTCGGGCAACCGCCGCCACACGTCATTTGCCAGCGTATTCGTATATCCCGAAGCGGATGAAACCATCGAAATAGACATCAACCCGGCGGACCTGCGCGTGGATACGTTCCGCGCATCGGGCGCGGGCGGACAGCACATCAACAAGACAGACTCGGCCGTTCGCATCACCCATAACCCCACCGGGATCGTGGTGCAGTGCCAGAGCGGCCGTTCGCAGCACCGTAACCGGGCGGACGCCATGGCGATGCTGAAATCGCGCCTGTACGAAGCCGAGTTGCGCAAGCGCAACGAAGAGAAACAGGCAGTGGAAGACAGCAAGACCGATATTGGCTGGGGTCACCAGATCCGTTCCTACGTGCTGGATCAATCCCGCATCAAGGATCTGCGAACGGACATCGAAAGCGGCAACACCCAGGCGGTCCTGGATGGCGGCCTGGATGATTTCATCGAAGCCAGTTTGAAACAAGGTGTTTAAGGAGCGTATATTGGCGGACAGTACTTCTGAAAACGAACCGGACGAAGCCCTCAACCGCGCAGGCACAGACTTCAGGCTTGTCGAAGAGCGCCGCGCCAAGCTTGCCGCGCTGCGCGAGGCCGGAAACGCCTTTCCCAACGATTTTCGCCGGGAAGATCTGGCGGCAGATCTGCACCGGCAGTATCGTGAATATTCCGGCGAAATGCTGGAAACGGAACCGAGGCTTGTCAGCGTGGCGGGGCGCATGATATTGAAACGCGTCATGGGCAAGGCGAGCTTTGCCTCCATTCAGGACATGAGCGGGCGCATCCAGCTTTATATTGCCAATGATGTTGCAGGTGCGGAAACGCACGTGGCATTCAAACATTATGACCTCGGCGATATTCTGGGCGCCCAGGGCACTCTGTTCAGGACCCGGACCGGCGAGTTGTCGGTACGTGTAACCGTCCTGCGGTTACTGACAAAATCCCTTCGCCCTCTTCCGGAAAAATTCCATGGGCTCACCGACCAGGAGCAGAAGTACCGGCAGCGTTACCTCGACCTCATCACCAATGAAGACAGCCGGAAGGTATTCATCACCCGGTCCAGGATCATCCAGGCCCTCCGGGAATGCCTTGGCGCGCGCGGTTATCTGGAAGTGGAAACGCCAATGATGCACCCCATACCCGGCGGGGCAACGGCACGGCCCTTCGTTACTCACCATAATGCGCTGGATATGGAACTGTATCTTCGCATCGCGCCGGAGCTTTATTTGAAGCGATTGGTCGTGGGTGGCCTGGAGAAAGTGTTCGAAATCAATCGCAGCTTCCGGAATGAAGGGATTTCAACCCGGCACAATCCGGAATTCACCATGCTGGAATTTTACGAGGCCTATCAGGACTATGCATACCTGATGGACCTGACCGAGATCATGCTGCGTGAAATAGCGGAAAAGGTCCTGGGCACATCCAGAATCACGTATCAGGGCCGGGAAATCGAGCTGGCGCAGCCGTTCGAACGGCTTACCATCATCCAGGCCATTCAGAAATTTCATCCTGAATATACCGATGCGCAATTGCGCGACCGCACCTTTCTGATTGCCAGACTTGAAGCACTTGGCATCGCTTACAGGCCGGAGGATGGCGTCGGCGGCTTACAGCTCACCTTGTTCGATGAAACCACCGAGCACTTGCTGTTCGAGCCGGTTTTCATCGTCGATTACCCTGCTGAGGTATCACCTCTTGCACGGCGAAATGATTTGAATCCCGCAACAACCGACCGGTTCGAGCTTTACATCGCCGGCCGCGAAATCGCCAATGGGTTTTCCGAACTGAACGACCCGGAGGACCAGGCAGCGCGCTTCCGGGAACAGGCCCGCGCCAAGGAAGCGGGCGATGCCGAGGCCATGCATTACGACGCCGATTATATTCGCGCGCTGGAATATGGCCTGCCGCCCACTGCGGGCGAAGGCATCGGCATAGACCGGCTGGTGATGCTCTTTACCGATAGCCCAAGCATTCGCGACGTGATTCTGTTTCCGCAATTGCGGCGGGAAGACTGAAGACAGCGTGTATCCCGGACTCGGGTCAAACATCAAACCCCGCCTTTCCCTGCCTTCCTGAGACGTCCTTATAAGAGCCCTCCACGGGCATGCCTGCTCCCGATTTCAGGGCCGTAAGAACCTCGTCCGGCTTTCATCCTGAACAATCCCGTCATGCCTCTGCGGAGCTCTGTTCAGAGATTCTCTCTATACCCCCGGTTAGTATTGACATATACCCCTTATGGGTATATGTTACGTATCAACAGCCGGAAATATCGCCGGACATCATGGGATGCACAATGGCTATCCAATCGGCCCATCTGAAAATCAAAGGCATGCATTGCACGGGGTGCGAAGAAACCATTGAGAACGCGGTAGGCCACTTGCCCGGCGTGCAGAAAGTCAAAGCGGATTATGTCAAGCGGACCGTTGACATCGAGTTCGACGGCAAATTCATCGGGGACAGCGGGATCCGGCACGTAATTGAAGAAAAAGGTTATGAGTTTGAAAGCGCATCCATCAAAAATTCAGGTCAGCCTATTCGAAATGGATTGATTTTTTTTCTCTTCCTGCTGGTGGCGGGTGGCGTGACCTTCTGGGGCAAGAGCATGGTACCGGGGCTGATAGGGGAAATGAGTTCCAGCCTCGGCCACGCCATGTTGTTCTCCATCGGATTTTTTACGGGCTTTCATTGCATCGGCATGTGCGGCAGCTTTGTAGTCAGCTACGCAACGGCGGCGGGACCGCAATCCGCAGTTACCACCGCGACGCGTCATCTGATGTATGCCGCCGGTAAAACAGTTTCTTATACCGCTATCGGCGGGACCATGGGGTTATTGGGTTCCGTCATGACTTTCACGCCTTACATGCGGGGCATTATCACGCTCGCAGCCAGCATTTTCGTGATCATCTACGGTCTGAAAATGCTGGACGTGTTCCCGCCACTGCGCGGGTTCACCTTGCGCCTGCCCCACTTTGTGACGAAAGGCGTAGCGAATGCGTTGCGGGGCCAGCGCAGTCCGCTGGTAATAGGGGTGTTGAACGGCTTCATGCTGGGTTGCGGCCCGCTTCAGGCCATGTACGTCATGGCCGCGGGAACAGGCAGTCCGCAGGAAGGGGCAACGATGCTGTTCTTTTTCGGGCTGGGTACACTGCTACCGCTCCTGAGTTTCGGCCTGATTGCCAGCAGTCTATCGCGAAGCGTCATGCGCCAACTAGTACTGGCTTCCGCGGTTCTCGTTATCGCCATGGGTCTGATGATGGCGGACCGGGGACTCAAGCTGACCGGGTCCGGCTACGACTTCAACTCGCTGTCGTCCCGCTGGCAGCAGCAAGCCGCGACGCCAGGGGAGAATCACCTTGATTCGGGTAGCATGGCCCGGCAGCGCTGATTGGCCAGTCGCCGGGCAGGTAATCTGCCAAACATCGGAAATTTCATGAATTCACTCACTTCACTTACGCTCAAGCAAATTGAACTACCCATCGAAGGCATGACCTGCGCGGCCTGCGCAGCACGCATCGAGAAAAACCTCAACAAGCTTCCGGGCGTTCATGCGGCAGTCAACTTCGGCAATGAAAAAGCGCGAGTGGAGTTCGATGCTGCCCGGACGCGGCCCGAAGACCTCATCCTTTCGGTGGAAAAAGCGGGGTTTCATGTAACACCCAGATCGGTACAGCTTCAAATCAGCGGAATGACCTGCGCCGCATGCAGCGGCCGGATCGAAAAGGCTCTCAACAAGCTTCCGGGTGTCACCGCGTCGGTCAACCTTGCTACAGAGATTGCGCATGTCAGCTTTCAGCCAGGTCTGGAAACGGTCGAGGACCTGATCGACGCGGTAGCCAGGGCGGGCTATGGCGCAAGCGAGATCAGCGATGCCAGTCGCGCGGAAGAAAAAACGCGCAGGCTTGCAGCTTATCGGGCTGAAATGCGCATGTTCCGGATTTCTGCCATTCTGACCCTGCCATTGGTATTGCAAATGGCAACCATGTTCAGCGGCGGGCACGAAGATATTCTGCCGCGCTGGTTGCAGTTTCTGCTGGCGACGCCGGTGCAGTTCTGGGTGGGCAGGCGCTTTTATGTCGGCGCATGGAACGCTTTGCGCGGTGGCGGCGCCAACATGGATGTCCTGATCGCGCTGGGTACCAGCATGGCGTATTTGTTCAGCGCGGTGGTCACGCTATTGGCGCTGAATCAGCATGTGTATTTCGAGGCAAGCGCGGCCATCATTACGCTCGTACTGTTGGGCAAGTTGCTGGAAGCTCGCGCCAAAAGCAAGACTTCGGCGGCTATCGAGGAACTCATGAGATTACAGCCCAAAACCGCCCGGGTGGAGCGCGATGGCGCGATCGTCGAACTCACCGCGAGCGACGTCAAGGTTGGCGATATTTTTGTCGTCCGGCCGGGCGAGAACTTGCCGGTGGATGGCGTTGTGATCGAAGGGGCATCCAGCGTGAACGAGGCCATGCTGACCGGCGAGAGCCTGCCGGTCGCAAAACAGGCGGGCATGAAAGTCTACGCGGCCACCCTGAACCAGCAAGGTTTGCTCAAATGCCGCGCAACCAGCGTCGGCTCTCATACCCAGCTTGCAGCCATTGTCCGGCTGGTGGAAGAAGCGCAGGGCTCCAAGGCGCCGATCCAGCGGCTGGCCGACAGGATTTCCGGAATATTTGTGCCGGTGGTGGTGTCCCTCAGTGCGCTGACCTTGATCTTTACATGGTGGCTGGCGGGCGATTTCGTTCCCGCTCTGATCAATGGCGTGGCGGTCCTGGTCATTGCCTGTCCCTGCGCGTTGGGACTTGCCACGCCAACCGCAATAATGGTCGGCGCGGGACGCGGCGCGCAAGCCGGCGTACTGGTGAAGAATGCTGCCGCGCTGGAGCAGGCGGAAAAAATTCAGTTTCTGATCGTGGACAAAACCGGCACCCTGACGGAAGGCAGGCCCGCAGTCACGGATATTGTGCCGGCAGGATCGCCAGCAAGGTCGATTACCGAGCGCGATTTATTGCAAATTGCCCTCACCCTGGAACAAGGCTCCGAGCATCCCCTGGCAAAAGCGGTGACGGATCATGCAGCGCGCACGGGTATCCAGCCCGGGACTGTGAACGATTTCATCGCGGTTACCGGCAGCGGAATCACTGGCCGTATCGATGGCGTGGAGTATATCCTCGGGTCGCCCGGATTTCTGCGGGAATATGGCGCGCGGCTTGATGAAGATTCAATCGCTGCTCTCCAGGCGCAAGGCAAAACCGTCGTAGGCCTGGCCACTGCCGCCACGGTATCCGGCAGCGGTTTTGAAATTCTCGGCTATCTCGCCATCGCCGACCGGCTGCGGAGCACCTCCGCGACGGCCGTGGAACGTCTGCAAGCGATGGGCATCGAGGTCATGATGCTGACTGGCGATAACGCCGCCACCGCAGCCGCAATCGCCAGGCAGGCAGGCATCACGATCTATCGCGCGGAAGTGCTGCCCCAAGACAAAGCTGCCGAAGTGGTCAAAGCGAAGGCGAATGGCAAATTTACCGGCATGGTGGGCGATGGCATCAACGATGCGCCGGCGTTGGCTGCAGCCGACGTAAGTTTTGCCATCGGTGCGGGCTCGGATGTGGCGATTGAAGCCGCTGATGTGACGCTCATGCGTAACGACTTGATGAGCGTGGCCGACGCCATTTCGCTCTCGCGCGCGACGCTGCGGAAAATCCGCCAGAATCTTTTCTTCGCCTTCGTCTACAACGTATTGGGTATTCCGCTTGCGGCGATGGGACTGCTCAATCCCGTCATTGCCGGCGCAGCGATGGCGATGAGTTCGGTATCGGTGGTAAGCAATTCGCTGTTGCTGAAACGATGGCGGGCTGGTACTTAAGCAACTCATTAATTTGATTAATCAACCTGACTGAAAGGAGTCATGAAATGCAAACAGAAGTCATAAAAGTCAAGGGAATGACCTGCATGGGATGCGTCAACAGCGTGAAGAATGTCGTGGAGAAAATACCCGGCGTGCGTAGCGCGGACGTTTCCCTCGAACAGAAACAGGTCACGGTTCAGTATGATCCCGCCACGGCCAGTGCCGGCCAGTTCAAGGATGCGATCAGGGGTGCGGGCTTTGAAGTCGCCAGCTAGGAAGGAGCCGTGCCACACGCCCCGGACGGTGGTGCAGCCAGACAAGGAGGCGCTGATAAAACGCCTCAACCGCATCGAGGGTCA
>DASVYI010000051.1:0-3654 GCA_036392275.1 Nitrosospira sp.
CGGAGTTACATTTACCGGAGCATCAGCAATTAATAACGTCGGGCAGATCGTCGCCTCGGGCATGGCCTTGGTTATCCCTGAACCGGAATCTTACGCATTAATGCTATCCGGCTTGATCCTAATCGGATTCATGGCGCGCCAAAAATGTCTAATGATGTAGAATTGTATGCTCAGAACAGCTGATATGGGATTGTGAAATGGTTGCGTGGCGCGCTACAAAATCTACATCAAGCAGTTGTCTACATAGCACAAGATAATCCCATTGCAGCGTCAGACGTGGCGGAAAGTATTTGGGAAACCGCTACCCGGCTCGAACAACATCCTCATATGAGCAGACCCTGACGAGTCAAAGGCACACGCGAACTCGTCGTTCCCTGACTGCCGTACGTCATTCGATGTCGCATCAAAACAGGGACTATTGAAATCTTGCGCATCCATCACATGGCACAACGCCGGCCTGAAGGAAACTAGCGCCTGGCAGCCTGTCGGACTGCTAGAAATCAATACGAGCGCTGATCGCCTCGTATACCTTTGCGCTGAAAGCGGCAGCCTGGTGGATAATTTCTTCCTCTGCCTGTTCTTGTACCCTTCCTGTTTTATACAGTTTTTCTCCGATTCTGTAAGCATTTTCCCAGGCGGCATTACATATGGGGTTACCAAAAACATTTTTCTTTTTCGCTACATACGCAGCCAGTCCGCTTAAAAATTTGTCATGAGTGCCGGAAAAATATCCGCCTACGGTACACAGCTGGTAATCCTTTTCACTTGCAACACCGGGGGTTGAAAAGATCAGAAAAAGGGCAGCCAGTAAAAAACGTGTTCTCATGATAACCTCGGTAAATATTTGGAAATCGGACCGGCTGCATGCCGCGGTTTGATGCCGCCACCTCAGCCCATGTTTTGCGATATAACAATAATATGAAAAGCGGAAAGCGAACAGTCCCGCCGTTACAGATTTCCCTGTTTCCAGATTCTCCATGCGGTTTCTGTATGGCAAAAGCCGGGGCAAACGCAAAAAGAGTACGTTCTTGCGCAAGAAAACTCACCTCGGTGAAAGCGAGGCGCCGGGCAATCGATGAAAAACAAAAGCACGAATCTGAGACTTGTCGCTGCATTGGAAGCGACCAAGGGTGTTCTGGTATTCGCCACGGCCTGCGCCATTTTCAAGTTTATCCATGCGGATGTGCAGGAAGCTGCCGAGCAACTGGTCCGGCACTTCCACCTCAACCCTGCCAGTCATTATCCTCATATTTTTCTGGAGATCGTTTCCCATCTCGACAATGCTCGCTTGCTCGCGCTGGGCTTGGGCGCACTGGCCTATTCTGTAGTTCGGCTGGTTGAAGCCTACGGGCTTTGGCATGGCAGGCGATGGGCGTGGATGTTCGGGACGGCAAGCGCCGGGCTTTATATCCCGATCGAGATTTTCGAATTGATCAAACGCGCGAACTGGACAGAAGCGATTCTCTTGCTCGCGAATGTCCTGATCCTGATCTTTTTATGGCGCGGTCGAGCCAGATAGGTCATGCTTCAGCCCCATGTGCTTAACTTGCAAATTGTCTTTTATAATGTTCACTCCAATTGCGCCCCTGGGGACGTTCGAGTTATGAGAGTAATCGCTTTAACCGAATCGCCCCATCTGCACCGAATTGCGTACTCACTTTATGGCCGCAGCTCCCGGCTCACGGGTTGTCATTACAATTTCGGTCATGCCTCTAAAGGCTTAGCGTGAAAACAATCTCTTTTCCTCCGCGTGCAAAACCTTACGCCGCTCCCGCATGGCTGCGGGGAGGCAATGCCCAGACAATTTATCCATACCTGCTTGCACGGCCATCCATTCCTTACCGGCGCGAGCGCTGGGAACTCGACGACGGCGATTTCATCGATATCGACTGGCTGGACAGTCATCCGCACGCGCCGCTGGTTGTGCTGTTTCACGGGCTGGAGGGAAGCTCATACAGTCATTACGCATTGAGCATCATGAGCACGCTGCAGGACCTTGGCTGGCGCGGCGCGGTCGTCCATTTCCGGGGCTGCTCGGGATCGCCCAACCGGTTGCCGCGTGCTTATCACGCCGGCGACTCGACGGAAATCGACCGGGTACTGCGCCGGATAGCTCTTCAAAACAGACGGCTTGACTTCGCGCCGCCGGTTTTCGCGGTGGGTGTCTCGCTGGGCGGTAACGCCTTACTGAAATGGCTGGGCGAGCAGGGTAAGCAAGCCTGCCGGCTGCTTGACGGCGTGGTGACGGTTTCCGTACCGCTGGACCTTGCTGCCGCGGGGAAGACTCTGGCCTCGGGTTTCAACCTTCTGTATACCCGGCATTTTCTCGATACACTGAAGCGCAAGGCCTTGGGAAAACTCGATCGCTTCCCCGGCCTTTTCGAAGCGGATGCGGTGGCCGCATGCCGAACGCTGTACGAATTCGATAATCTCGTAACGGCACCGCTGCACGGCTTCCGCAATACCGAAGATTATTGGGATCGATCCAGCAGCAAGCCCTGGCTCAAGCACATCGAAGTACCCACCCTGATCATCAACGCGCTTAACGATCCCTTCATGCCGCCTTCCGCGCTGCCTGGACCGAAACAGGTTTCATCCGCGGTCGTCCTGGAATTTCCCGAACAGGGCGGGCACGCCGGATTCTTGAACCCGCCTTTCCCCGGAAAACTGATCTGGCTTCCCGAAAGGATCCTTCATTTTTTTTCGGAGCAGGGAGCACGGCTCGGCTATAGCCTGGCGGCAGACCAGACTGGGCTGCGGGTTTCGCAAACAGCATCGTAGGAGTCTGCGAAAGACGGCGGGAGAACCTGACCTAACCGGACCTGTGTGGTTGATACCAGCGTTCGTTCGCATTCCGGTTTGGTGTAAAATCAAAGATAACTGCCGTTAAGCTCCAATGGTTGACTGTTGCCAAGAACCGGCTCAGCCCTGAGCTCCCTGAGCTCGCCAAATACTGTTCATCGAGTTCTCCAAACTTCCCGGCCTCACGGCTCCATGCCAAATTCACCCAATTTCGTCCACTTGCGCCTGCACAGCGAATATTCCGTTGTGGACGGAATCGTGCGCGTCGATGAGGCGGTGGCGAAAGCCAGGGAAGATGGCATGCCCGCACTGGCCCTGACCGATCTTTCGAACCTTTTCGGCCTGGTCAAGTTTTACCAGACATCGCGCGAAAACGGGGTCAAGCCGATTATCGGCTGCGACGTCTGGATCAGTAACGAAGCCGATCGCGACAAATCCTCGCGCATCCTGCTGCTTTGCCAATCGTATCCCGGGTATTTGCTGCTGTGCCGGCTGCTGTCGCGCGCCTATCGCGAGAATCAGTACAGGGGGCGCGCCGAGATCAGGAAATCCTGGTTCGAGGCAGACGAAGGCGGAACCGATGGTTTGATTGCATTGTCGGGCGCGAATCTCGGCGATATCGGCGTGACGCTGATGCACAATGACCCAGCCCAGGCTGAAGCGCTGGCGCGAGATTGGGCGCGTCTTTTCCCCGGCCGTTTTTATGTCGAAGTGCAGCGCGCCGGGCATCCCGGTGCGGAGACCCTGGTGCAACGCTCGCTGGTGCTTGCATCCTCCTTGCGTCTGCCGGTGGTGGCGACGCATCCGGTTCAGTTTTTGAACCCTGAAGACTATCGCGCGCACGAGGCGCGG
>DASVYI010000052.1:0-6560 GCA_036392275.1 Nitrosospira sp.
GCTACAGGTGTTGGCCGAACGGTTCTCCTCGATTGGCGTACCCGTGTTCATGGCCGATATCAAGGGAGATCTCTCCGGCCTGGCCGCTCCGGGCGCAAGCTCTCCAAAGATAAAGGAACGGCTTGCGCAGCTCAAACTCGACGAACCACGATGGGAAGCATGCCCGGTCACGTTCTGGGATGTTTACGGAAAATCCGGTCACCCGGTGCGGGCAACCATATCGGACATGGGGCCTTTGCTGTTGGGACGGCTGTTCAACCTGAACGATACGCAACAGGGGGTGCTGACCCTCGTGTTCAAAATTGCGGACGATAGCGGCTTGTTGCTGCTCGACATGAAAGATCTGCGTGCGATGTTGCAGTTTGTGGGTGACAACGCCAGGAATTTTACCGTCCAGTATGGCAACGTTTCGGCTGCGTCGATCGGTGCCATCCAGCGTGCGCTGCTGGAGATCGAACAGCAGGGAGGGGACAGCTTTTTCGGCGAGCCCATGCTCGATATCAGTGACCTGATTCAAACCGGCAGCAGAGGCCGGGGCGTGATCAATATTCTTTCGGCCGATAGGCTGATGAACTCGCCAAAACTGTATTCCACGTTTCTGCTGTGGATACTGTCCGAGTTGTTCGAGCACCTGCCGGAAGTGGGCGATCCGGAGAAACCGAAGCTGGTATTCTTCTTCGATGAAGCGCACCTGCTGTTCAACGAAGCGCCAAAGCCGCTGCTGGAGAAAATCGAGCAGGTAGTGCGATTGATACGCTCCAAGGGAGTCGGCGTTTATTTCGTGACACAGAATCCGCTGGATGTCCCGGAGGCCGTTCTGGGCCAGCTTGGCAACCGGGTGCAGCACGCATTACGCGCATTCACGCCGCGTGACCAGAAAGCGGTCAAGGCTGCAGCCCAAACGATGCGCGCGAACCCGGATTTCGATACCGCGGAAGTCATTACGGAGCTCTCGGTTGGTGAGGCGCTCGTGTCGTTATTGGATGAGAAAGGCCGGCCGGCCATGGTTGAGCGAGCGTTCGTTCTACCGCCGGCATCGAGAATAGGCCCGGTTTCCGATGCTGAACGCGCGGCCATCATCAAATCATCGGCGATTTACGGCCATTATGAACAGACGGTCGACCGGGAGTCGGCGTATGAAATCATCAAAAACCGTACCACACTCAAACAGGATGCCGGGAAGGATGCCGGAAGCGAGGCTGCGTTGCGATCCGGAAATCCGGCACCGGCCGGCTCCGGGGAAGGCATGATGGACCTGCTGGGAGGTATGCTGATCGGAAAAACCGGGCCGCGAGGCGGCCATCAGCCGGGTATCCTGGATTCCATGGCGAAAAGCGCGGCCCGCTCGATTGGTTCACAGGTTGGCCGCGAGATCTTCCGGGGTGTTTTAGGCGGTATTTTCGGTGGTGGCCGCAGGCGCTGACCTGGTGTCGGCTGGCTACTGTCGCCATATAATTGCCAATGTACTTCTGTGTACGAGAAGCCTGCAATGCGCTCGATCGCGGTGTCTTTTCTCATGATAGCGTTCGCGGGCTGCGTCACGACCCAACAGGTTCAGCGTCCCGGGGGACCATTGCGGCCAAGCGCACGGCCGGTCTATAACCTTACCGGTTATTCTCCTGCCTTCAAGGATGGCTATACCGACGGTTGCGAGACCGCAAAGAAAACAGCTTTTGCACTCAAGGACAAACGCCGGTTTGCCGGTGACGCGCAATATCGTCTGGGCTGGAATGACGGCTTTAGCCTGTGCCGCCGCTAGCGGTGAAGCATGAAAAGCGAAAAAGAACGCGCGAACAAGGCCGGAGTAAGACTGGTATAAGCCGTGCCAGCCGGCCTGACGAATAACGCCTGCCATGTGACTGGGGTATAATGCCATTTTTTACCGCTGTCCATGAAACGCTTATTTCCCCTGTTGCCGTGCCTGTTCGTTTTATCCGCAACGGCCCAGCAACCCCAATTCAATACCGCGCCACAGGATTTGTCCGTGGCCGCCAAGTCTTACATTCTCGTCGACTTTCAAAGCGGTCAGACGCTGGCGAGCCAGAACGTTCACGAGCGTGTCGAGCCTGCATCGCTTACGAAGCTGATGACCGCCTACGTGGTTTTTGGGGCTCTTTATCAAAAACGCATTGCCCTGACGCAAGCTGTGCCCGTGTCGGAGCGCGCCTGGCGCGCGCAAGGTTCGCGCATGTTTATCGAACCCAACAGGCCGGTGACGGTCGATGAATTGATACGCGGAATGATCGTGCAGTCGGGTAACGACGCGTCCATAGCGCTGGCGGAAGCTATTGCAGGTTCGGAGAGCGCTTTTGCGCAGATGATGAATAAGGAAGCGGGACGTCTGGGCATGAAAAATACCCGGTTTGTCAATTCCACCGGGCTTCCGCATCCCGAACATTTCAGTACCGCCCACGATCTCGGTCTGCTCGCGGCAGCGATAATCCGGGACTTCCCCGAGTACTACCCACTCTACTCGTTACGCGAGTATGCTTACAACAAGATTACTCAGACCAACCGCAACCGCCTGCTGTGGCTCGATCCCAACGTGGACGGAATCAAGACGGGATATACCGAAGCCGCCGGATACTGTCTTGTATCGTCCGCCAGGCGGGGGGAACGCAGGTTGATTGCCGTGGTGATGGGTACCGCCTCCGATAATGCGCGGGCGATGGAAAGTCAGCGATTGTTGAATTACGGCTTCCAGTTCTACGATACCATTCGTCTATACTCGAAACAGCGCGAAGTGACCGCCATTCAGTTGTGGAAGGGTACGCAGGACAAGCTCAAGACAGGGTTTGGCTATGATGTTTACTTTTCGCTTCCCAGACACCAGGCGGACAAACTGAAAGCTAGAATGGAATATAAGCAGCCGTTGATCGCCCCCATAAGCGCGGGACAAAAAGTCGGTACGGTAAAGTTCACGCTCGATGGCAGGCCAATGGCCGAACATCCACTGGTCGCGCTTGAA
Source organism: Nitrosospira sp. (assembly GCA_036392275.1). GTDB lineage: Bacteria > Pseudomonadota > Gammaproteobacteria > Burkholderiales > Nitrosomonadaceae > Nitrosospira. The sequence continues at coordinate 2,969 of DASVYI010000052.1, forward strand.
ACCGTGCAGACGGCAAACCTTTTCGGCCGTGCCTGGGATAGCGTGCGACTGTTATTCAATTAGAACCCTCAGAACCCTCCGCCACGGATTCTTGCAAGGAACATCATGATTTATCTCAACGGTACTTTCATGCCTATCGAGGAAGCCCGCATTCCGGTACTGGATAGAGGCTTCATTTTTGGCGATGGCGTGTACGAGGTCATTCCTGCGTATTCGCGCAAGCCTTTTCGGCTGGCCGATCATTTACAGCGTTTGCAGCACAGCCTGGATGGCATCCGTCTGCAAAATCCGCATTCCGACGACCACTGGAGGAGTTTGCTGGAACAGGTCATTGCCGGAAACGAAAGCGATGATCAGTCGCTTTACCTTCATGTCACGCGCGGCGTCGCCAAGCGGGACCATGCCTTTCCCAAAGGTGTCGCGCCCACGGTATTCATCATGAGCAATCCGCTGCTGACGCCTCCCGAGGAATTGCTCGCGACCGGCGTGGCTGCCATCACAGCCAGCGATAACCGATGGCTGCGCTGCGACATCAAGGCAATTTCCCTGTTACCCAACGTATTGCTGCGCCAGCTGGCGATCGATGTGGGCGCAACGGAGACCGTGCTGTTGCGGGAAGGGTTTATGACGGAAGGGGCGGCGAGCAACATTTTTGTGGTAAAGAATGACACTCTGCTGGCGCCGCCGAAAAATCACCTGATGCTGCCCGGCATTACGTACGATGTCGTGCTTGAGCTAGCGGATGCTCATCAAATACCGCATGAGGTCAGAACGGTTTCCGAGTATGAAGTGCGCACCGCCCAGGAAATTCTGCTTACATCCTCAACCAAGGAGGTCATGCCGATCACGCGGCTCGATGGCAAACCGGTGGGCGATGGCAAACCCGGCCCGATGTTCGAACTGCTGTACAGGCTCTATCAGAATTATAAAATCAATGTCATGCGAGGCGGGGTTTCAAAAGATTAACGCAAGCAGCAAGCAGTCGGGAGCGGCCCATCCATGAACTCATCCGATCAGCCATCGCTCATCGAATATCCCTGCGATTTTCCCATCAAGATCATCGGGCGGGTTGCTTCGCAGGACTCCCCCAGCGCGGCGTCACTGGAGCATCGCCGGCAGGAATTTGCTCAGGCGGTATTGGCGATCGTGAAACGGCATGCTCCTGATTTCAATGAAGCGAACCTGGAGGCCAGGATAAGCAAAAAAAATACCTATTTGAGCTTGACCTGTACCATCCACGCCACTTCGCGCGCTCAACTGGACGCGTTATACCAGGAACTGTGCGATCATCCAATGGTAACGATGGTGCTCTGACGCCTTGAATCCCGCTGAGTATTCAGGTTTAGACCTTCCCCCCCCTCAAGTCAGATATGAGGGAATCGTGGATTATTTTTCCACGTGGCAGGCCATGAGAGATTTCACGGCATCCCGGACGCGAATTTCTCGTGATGAAATCTGGTTGCTGGAGCATCCGCCGGTTTATACGCAAGGGGTTGCGGGTAAACCGGAGCATTTGCTTTCTAACGCTGGGATTCCGGTGTTTTGGACCGATCGGGGCGGTCAGATCACATACCATGGTCCTGGTCAAATCATCGCCTATCTGCTGCTCGACATGCGCCGTCTTAAACTTGGAGTTCGTGAACTGGTCAGAAAAATGGAAGGCGCCGTGGTAGACTTGCTCCAGGATTATCATATCGGCGCAGAAGGCTGCACGGATGCTCCCGGCGTGTATGTGGACGGCGCAAAAATCGCGGCACTGGGGCTGAAAATTAGAAACGGCTGTTGTTACCACGGCCTGGCTCTCAACGTGGATATGGACCTGACGCCGTTCGATGCGATCAATCCGTGCGGCTATCCCGGATTGCGAGTAACCCAAACCAGAGACCTCGGGGTCGCCGATGGGTTGGAAGCATTGAGCATCAAGCTTTCTGAAAAGTTACAGGCAAGACTTTTGAGCACTTCCGGGACTGCCGTCAAGCCGCTTGGGCTACTTACCGAGCCTCTTGCTGAATCCTTATCTTCACCCTTGTCTTCATCCTTACCCAGCAATTACATACGCGCCGTGCCATGACAGACAAAATTCCCCAAACTGAAACCCGCCAGAAGGGTGCCTCCAAAACTGCACGCAATCCCATCAAAATCGTGCCGCAAGCTCCTGGCGAGCTGTTGCGCAAACCATCGTGGATCCGCGTGCGCTCATCCAATAGTCAGGAGTTTTACGAGGTCAAGCGAATTCTGCGGGAACAGAAACTGCATACCGTGTGTGAAGAGGCTTCATGCCCCAACATTGGCGAGTGCTTCGGCAAAGGCACGGCCACTTTCATGATTCTGGGCGACCTCTGCACGCGCCGTTGCCCGTTCTGTGATGTGGCGCACGGCAAGCCCCGTCCGCCGGATGCCGATGAACCCCTGCATCTGGCCCAGTCCATTGCCGCGATGAGGCTGAAATATGTTGTGATTACCAGCGTTGATCGTGATGATTTGCGTGACGGCGGGGCTCAGCATTTTGTGGAATGCATTCGCCAGGTCCGGGCTCATTCACCGCGGACAAAAATTGAAATTCTCGTGCCGGATTTCCGAGGAAGACTGGAGGTTGCGCTGGAAAAACTATTCGCGTGTCCTCCCGATGTGTTGAACCATAATCTGGAAACCGTCCCGCGCCTTTACCGGCAATGCCGTCCCGGCGCAGATTACGGCCATTCGCTCAAATTACTGAAGGATTTCAAGTCCCGGTTTCCGGAGATTCCCACTAAATCCGGCCTGATGCTGGGTCTGGGGGAAACCGACGAGGAAATCCTCGACGTGATGCGGGATTTGCGCAAACACGATGTCGAGATGCTGACGATCGGACAATACCTCCAGCCCAGCACTGGCCACTTGCCGGTAATGCGCTACGTGCCGCCTGAAGGGTTCAAGGAATTCGAACGTGCCGCATTCGAGATGGGTTTCAGTCACGCCGCGTGCGGTCCTATGGTACGCTCCAGCTATCATGCCGACCAGCAGGCGCACGAGGCAGGCGTTACATAACGGCTGACCAAAAATTATTCAATCAGGAACAAACAGGCTTTTGGCGGGGCCGTTTTTGGCTCCTGCGTCCCGAGGCGCTCCAACAGCGGCGGCGCATCAGCGATGAGACCGCGTGTACACATGTGGATATGCTTGGCGCGCCTCAAACATAATGCGTCGGAGAGGAGTTGCCCGAATGCGAATTCTTGTTTTACTTGTCTCGCTTCTCGTTTTCCCCACTGCTTTTGCAGCAGATATCGATGCCTTCTCCAGTGAGGAATTATCAGGCGGCCTGAAGCAAGTGCTCGCACAAAGCGCCGGCGTGGCAGTGGATAAACTGGGGACTGCCAATGGGTTTCTTGACAATCCCAAGGTTAAAATTCCGTTGCCTGGAGCGCTGCAAAAGGTGGAGGTGGTCATGCGCACTTTGGGCGCGGGCAAACACGCGGATAATTTGATCGCAACCATGAATCGCGCGGCGGAAACAGCCGCCGCCGAAGCCAAACCGTTGCTATTGGATGCGGTAGAAAAAATGCCGGTGGAGGATGCCAGGAAAATTCTCGCTGGCGGGGATAATGCAGCAACA
>DASVYI010000053.1:0-3100 GCA_036392275.1 Nitrosospira sp.
GGGATGCGGGCGCCCCACGTACCGTAAGCGCGGCCGGGCATCTCCCGCCACTGCCCGATCCCCGCTTCGCGGGGCCCTTCGGGCGACGCTCTGGGGCGCGACCGCGAAGGGTGGAGCAGTATCTTCCGCAGGAGGATGCGACCCCGTAGCGGGATGCGGGCGCCCCACGTACCGTAAGCGCGGCCGGGCATCTCCCGCCACTGCCCGATCCCCGCTTCGCGGGGCCCCCCGGGCGACGCTCTGGGGCGCCATTCCAAGGAATTGCAACGCAGCCTGTGCCGCAAAAACCGCACACTCCACCCCATAGCGAGCTCACCAAAAAGGTAAACGTCCAGTGATGCAAAAAGTCTTTGTGGATCCATGGCGCTAAGCTAAAAAATAAGCGGTCAACCGCCGGATTTAGGTTCAACATAGCCATCGAGGTACCACTGATACAGTAGCGCCAGCGCCTCGTTTCCCGGGTTTTTCATGGCCGGCAACACAAGCCGATCGGCAAGTTCTGCCAACAGCCGGCGGGTTTCGGCTTTGGCCATGTAGACCTCGCCATTTATAAAGATTCTTTTTTTCCTCCATAGCATGCGGCTTTTCAGGTCAAGCTCCAGTCCAGCCAGCGTAACCCGACGCGCGAACTCCTGTTCGCTTACCGGATCGGATGGCGGCCTGAAAAAAATATGAGGCTTGGGTTCGGTCAGATACATTCCCATAAAGCGTTCCATATCATCGTGACCCCATTTAATCCTGCCAAGCGCCGTGCTTGCCTGGCGCATCATGGCTGCGCTGATATGCCCGGGGTGGGGTTGCAACCCGATATCCGGGTCCCGATACATTCCATTGATGACGCTGTGGTCTTGCAGGTATACGAGAAACTGGGTGGCGAGTTCCTGATAGGCGGGCGCGCGAAAGCCGATCGAGTATGTCATACAGGGATCTCTTGCCACGCCATTGTGTGCATAGCCAGGCGGCAGATACAGCATATCACCCGGTTTCAGCACCCATTCCTGCTCTGGTTTGAAATCCCGAAGAATTTTCAATGGTGCATCCGCAACCAGCTGTCTGTCCCGCTGGGCGGATATCTGCCAATGCCTGCGTCCCACACCTTGCAGTAAAAAGACATCGTATGAATCAAAATGTGGTCCAACGCCGCCGCCTTCCGGCGCATAGCTGATCATCAGATCGTCCAGCCGCGAGTGGGGAATGAAATTGAATTTAAGCAGCAAGTCGCGGGCCGCGGGCAGAAAATGGTTGACGTCCTGTACCAGCAAAGTCCACTGTTTTTCGGGGAGTTTTGAAAAAACGCGAGGCCTGAAAGGGCCATGCTGAACTTTCCATTCGCCCTTAGTCTGCGTAACAAGCCGCGCTTGCGCATCGTCGCGGCAGGCAAGGTCAATGAGGCCTTTGTGGTTCAGCAAGCCCTGAAAGCCGGGCAGCGCGCCACGAACCAATAAAGGTTTTTTCTGCCAGTAATTGCGGAGAAATTTTTTGGGGGAAATACCGCCCAACAGTTGCAGTTTCATGTCCGGGTAACGATACGGGGAAAGCCGGTACGGGGATAGCTGCCATGGGCAGTTGCGTGCCAGAACCCGGGACTGGAAGTCACTGGTATTTCAGGAAATACGGCGGTATCTGTCCTGCGATAATCGAAGGCAAGCATTATTACCCATCAGGCCTGGACTTCGGGCCTCATCTGCCCCGCATGAACATTTTGTCAAGATCGGCCAGGGTGATTTCAAACCACGTCGGCCGCCCGTGATTGCATTGACCGGCGCGTTCGGTTATCTCCATCTCACGTAACAGTGCATTCATTTCCGGAATGGTCAGTGTGCGGTGGGCGCGAACCGCGCCGTGGCATGCCATGGTTGAAAGCAGTTCGTTGCGCCTGCTGGTTAACGCCTGGCTGGCGCCAAATTCGCGGATGTCGCCCAGCACGTCGCGCGCCAGCTTCACCACATCGGCATCTCTGAGCGCAGCCGGCACCGACCGGACCACAAGCATGGTCGGGGAGAACGTGGAGATTTCAAACCCAAGCTCGCTTAACGTCTCACTATGCTCCTCGGCTGTCGCAATATCCAGGCTATCCGCATGGAAAGTAGCCGGAATGAGCAGGGGCTGCATCAATAGCGTTTGGCTATCCAGCGCTGACTTGAGTTTTTCGTATAAAAGGCGCTCGTGCGCCGCGTGCATATCCACGATGAGCAGCCCGCGGTCATTCTGCGACAGGATATAAATACCGCGGAGTTGACCCAGGGCAAAGCCCAATGGGGGAACTTCCCGCTCCTCGAGGCCTGCTTCCGTCATCAATATATCCGGCGATTTGGGGTTGCGGCTGCCGGGCTCAAACAGGGCCGTATAAAAAGCCTGCGATTGTTCCGCTGCGGGGGCCGCGAATGGTCCAGGCGGTACGCGAGCCATCAGCGCCATGATGCCTTGCCGCGGATAGCTGGAAGCCCGGGCAGCAGGCAGTTCATCGTATCCCCGATCAGCGTCGGGCTGGCCATCGTTTTCGGGCTCTTCACCCCTCATTGCGCTCATTGCGCATGCTGAGGCCGTGGTTTGCGGTGCTGCCAGTGCCTTGTTGACCGCATGAAAAATGAATTGATGCAGTGCTCGTGGATCGCGAAACCGCACCTCGATTTTCGTGGGGTGTACATTCGCGTCCACGCTTTCTGCTTTCATCTCCAGAAACAGCACGTAAGCCGGGTGGCGGTCCAGATGGAGTACGTCGCGATATGCTTCGCGTAGCGCATGAGCGACCAGTTTATCGCGAACGAAGCGGCCATTGACAAAGAAGTATTGCGCGTCGCGCGAAGACCGGGAATAAGCGGGCAATGCCGCTGCGCCCCACAGGCGCAAATCTGCGGCGCGCTCGTCGAAAAAAACCGATGTCTGGCTGAACTCATCCCCTAATATCCCCGCAATTCGCAGCCTTGCCTCTGCGGCGCGGAGGTGACGGCGCACGGACCCATTATGTTGCAGTGAAAACCCGATGCCGGGGCGAGACAGCGCGATGCGCTTGAAGGTTTCGTCGCAATACGAAAATTCGGTGGCTTCGGTTTTCAGGAATTTCCGGCGGGCAGGGGTACCAAAGTAAAGATCGTGCATT
>DASVYI010000054.1:0-4870 GCA_036392275.1 Nitrosospira sp.
CGGTAACCGGGGAATGTGGCAGCGGCAAAACAACACTATGCCGAATGATGATGAAGCGGGTGCCAGCCCAGTCGCAAACGGTTTACCTCGCTCAACCCGCAGTAACTCCGGAAGAGTTTTTCAGCTCGATAATCCAGCAGCTGAAGTCTGGTCCTGCTGGACCGGTTGACCGGCTGGTTGAGAGAGATGGGAGTGGGAAAGATATCCCGGAAAACCTTGCCGCCCTGGTGAGCGAACTGCATAACTTGCTGGACGAAAAATTTTCGGCAGGCGTGCGGGTAATATTGCTGATCGATGAGGCACAGGTATTGACGGCCGAGATACTGGATGAGTTGCGTGCTCTTTATGAGCTCGAGCTGCCCCGCCACAAGCTGTTTCAAGTCGTCCTGTTTGGTCAGAATCAGCTCACACGTACCTTGGCCCTGCCGCGCCTGTATAAACTCAAAGGTTATATTGCTCATCGTTTTGATTTGAAACCACTCAGCCGCGAGGCGGTGAGCGAATATCTGGCTGCGCGTATGCGCGCGGCCGGCCATCGGGGACCAGGCATATTTACGCCGGAGGCGATAAAGTTGATCGGCATGACCTCCGGCGGTCTTATCGGTCCACTGAATATTCTGGCCGACAAGTCTTTGCAAATAGCCGCTTCCGCGAATACGGCTGATATAGACGCGCATCATGTCGACGCAGCCCTCAAGGATACCGGAATCGAGCCCCATCGCTTCAGTTGGCGGAACTGGGCCGACTGGTCCGGTTTCGGCCATCGCGCAGCCGGTGTAAGCGGCGGACTTACCGTGGCGGTACTGGGTCTGCTGGGTTGGCTTGCCCTCCGCTCTCCTTCAACGGAAATCTCCTCCGTTACCGCCTCAGCACCACCCGAAGCCGCCCTGTTGGCACAAGCCCCCATCATGGCGCCCATGCCGGCACCTACGCCGGCACCCATCCCGGCTCCCATCCCGGCACCCACACAGACTTATCCGCCGGCGGCTCCGGCAATGGCGGCAGGCGCGCCTCCCCCGGTTTCATCTGCCGTGTCCTCATCCGGCGCATCCGGCGCATCCGGCGTATCTTCCGGGATTGCCGCAGGAATCAAGGTCCCGCAGGATGATCAGATTGCGGCTGCCGGGCAGCAGGATACCGGCAAGGTTGTTATCGCAGGAGTCAAGCTGGATGGCTACAAGTTACTTGAGAAGCGGGTCGAGGAAACAATGAAAACCATGTCCACAGTAAATAAAAATCAGTATACGATCCAGTTATTTTCCACGGATAACGTCCAGCCCGACCGCATGCAAAGATTTTTGATTCGCGCCGAGAAACTGATCGATTTATCCGACCTTTATGTGTATCCGGTAAATAATGAGGACAAAGCCAGATTCAGGGTCACGTATGGGATCTATTCCAGCCGTGATGAAGCCGACGCGGCAATGACCGGACTTCCGGAAAAATATCAGAGCTCGTTTCACCTTGAGCCCGTTACTTTCGGGGATCTGCGCTAATCGCAACATGCGGGGAAATCTGCCGCCGTTACCACTTGATTCCGCTTGATGCCGCCTGGCACCGGCTGATTCGGCCTGATGCCGTCGGCGCTCAAATGTCCAATTACGATTCCGTGGGCATTTCCGGTGTCAGAATGAACAGAGCGTAATGTTACAATGATGCTGTTCCATTGAATGCCATCCCTTTCCATGCCGGTACCCCATCTCGCCATCGCCCCGAGCCGACCGACCCTCGATCTGGAGCGATGTATCATCGATGCCATGCCCGCTATCGAGCATTGGTTGCGCAATCAATGGCAAACACATACCGTGCCCTTTTATTGCTCCGTGGACCTGCGCAACAGTGGCTTCAAGCTGGCTCCGGTGGATACGAATTTGTTCCCCGGAGGTTTCAACAATCTCAATCCCGAATTCATGCCATTGTGTGTACAGGCAATGATGGCTGCGGTCGAGAAGATATGCACCGACGCGCGCAGCATCCTGCTGGTTCCGGAAAGCCACACACGCAATACTTTTTACCTGCAGAACCTTGCCACCTTGCAGGCCATCATGCGGCATGCGGGATTGAATATCCGCATCGGCAGCCTGTCGCCGGAAATCACCGCGACGACCACGATTGATCTTCCCGATGGCGGCAAGCTCACTCTCGAACCGGTTCAGCGTAAGGGGAACCGGCTTGTTGCAGAAGGCTTCGATCCTTGTGCCGTACTTCTGAATAATGACCTCTCCACAGGCGTTCCGCCGATCCTGCAAGATCTTGAGCAGATTGTCATTCCGCCTCTGCGGGCGGGATGGGCGACGCGACGCAAATCTCAGCATTTCGCAGCCTACGACGACGTTGCGCGGCAATTTGCCAATCTGATCGGCATTGATCCGTGGCTCATCAATCCCTACTTCGCTTCCTGCGGCAAAATCAATTTCCGGGAAAAGAAAGGCGAAGACTGCGTTGCAAGCACGGTGGATGAAATTCTGCGTGACATTCGTGAAAAATATGCAGAATATGGCGTCAAGGAGGATGCTTTTGTCATTGTCAAGGCCAATGCCGGCACATATGGGATGGGGATCATGACGGTGAAGGACGGCTCGGAAGTCCGCTCACTGAACCGCAGGCAGCGCAACAAGATGGCGGTGGTCAAGGAAGGCCTTCAGGTTACGGAAGTCATGGTGCAGGAGGGCGTCTACACCTTTGAAAGCATCAATGAAGCGGTGGCGGAGCCGGTAATCTACATGATCGACCATTATGTGGTGGGCGGTTTCTACCGCGTTCATACCGGGCGCGGTATCGATGAGAACCTGAATGCTCCCGGGATGCATTTTGTGCCACTCGCTTTCGAAGATACCTGTCTGCTCCCGGACCGGGAAGCGCAGCGGGGCTGCAAGTCCAACCGGTTTTATGCATATGGCGTAATTGCGCGCCTTGCGCTACTCGCGGCGGCACAAGAACTGGAAAAAAGCGGTGAACGCGCTTCATCATGAAGCTTGCCTTTGTTCTCGATCAGCTCGATTCAATCAAGACATACAAGGACTCAAGCTTTGCCATGATGCGTGAAGCGGCCCTCCGCGGTCACCGGCTGTTTTCCATGCAGCAGGGTGATTTGCTATGGCGAGGTGACGAGACCGTGGGACTTGCGCGGGCACTGGAGTTGACCGGCGAGGGAGATGGGGGGCATCGCTGGTATCGCGCAGGCGAGCCTGAGGAAGTGCCGCTGCAGGAATTTGACGCGGTGATGATGCGCAAGGACCCGCCGTTCGATATGGAGTATGTCTACAGCACCTATCTTCTGGAACTGGCGGAAAGCCGCGGCGCGCGTATCATCAATAGTCCGCGCGCGATACGGGATCATAACGAGAAGCTCGCGATAGCGAAATTTGCCCAATATATCCCGCCGACGCTTGTGACCAGGCAGGAACATCTGATCCGGGATTTTCTTGCCGAGCACGGCGATATCGTGCTCAAGCCACTGGATGGCATGGGTGGGGCAAGTGTTTTCCGCATTCACCGCGATGACCACAATATAGGTGTGATCATCGAGACTCTTACGCATTACGGCATGCGTACGGTGATGGCTCAGTGCTACGTTCCGGAGATCTCCGAAGGGGATAAGCGCATTCTGCTGATAGCAGGGCGTCCTGTGCCGTACTCGCTCGCGCGCATTCCCAAGCCGGGTGAATCCCGCGGCAATCTCAATGTGGGCGCTACCGGGATAGCGCAGCCGCTCACCAGGCGCGACCGTGAAATTGCCGAAGCGCACGGGCCTGAACTTCATGATGCCGGGTTGATGCTGGTTGGCCTGGATGTGATCGGCGATTACCTCACCGAGATCAATGTCACCAGCCCCACCTGCATGCGGGAAATCGAGGATCAGACCGGCTTCAACGCAGCCGGAATGATGATGGATGCGCTCGAAATATCCTGTTCCTGATACAGTGCCTTATCATCGGCGTTACCATTGTCATTATCACCGTAAATCCATACAGAACGTGATCTTAATCCGGCAGCCGACCGCTGGTTCTTCAATTTACTGTTATGATCCACAAAGACTTTTTGCGATACTAGGCTTTCACATTTTTGGTGAATTCGCTATAGGGCGGATTGCATGATTTTTGAGGCACATGGCTGCGTTGCAACTCCTTGGAATGGGGCGCCCGCATCCCGCTACGGGGTCGCACCTTCCTTTGGAAGGGCACCACTCCACCCTGCGCGGTCGCACCATTCCGCGTCGTCGCGCCTTGCCCTGCACCCCGAAAACCGCGTACTCCACCCTGTCCAACTACCGGATTTAGGATGATCGGAATTTTAATTATTTCTCACGGCAATCTGGGCGACAGCCTGATCCATTGCGCCAACCACGTCATGGGCGATAAGTCCCGGCACCTGACAAGCCTGAGCATCACCACCCGGGATGACCCCGATGCGGCCGTTGACAATGCGCGAGAGTTGGTCAGGCAGCTCGATCAGGGGGACGGCGTGCTGATATTGTGCGATATATGCGGCGCGACGCCGTGCAATATAGCCTGCCGCCTGACGAGTCCCGGCAAAGTGGAATGTCTTGCCGGCGTCAACCTGCCCATGCTGGTGCGAGCACTCACTTACCGTGCCGAATCGCTCGCGGCTGTGACGGAAAAAGCCCTGGCGGGCGGCAGAGATGGCGTTATCCGGCTTTTTTCATCCTGAAATCATCCTAAATCCCGCAGTTGGACAGGGTGGAGTGTACGATTTTTGGGGTGCAGGGCAAGGCGCAACGACGCGGAATGGTGCGACCGCGCAGGGCGGAGTGGTGCCCTTCCAAAGGAAGGTGCGACCCCGTAGCGGGATGCGGGCGCCCCAGCGTGCCGTAAGCGCGGCCGGGCATCCCCGCCGCTGCCTGATCCCC
>DASVYI010000055.1:0-2498 GCA_036392275.1 Nitrosospira sp.
TCAAATATGATCTCGACCTGATCTCCAATTTCAGCGGCTATATCAATTCGGTTGCCAACCATACCATCCTTCCAGGGGGAATAATTCCAAGCGACCAGATGAATCAAGTAGATAACCGAATCTATTTCGGCGGCAGGGTTCAACAGAGCTGGTTCAATAAGATAGCCGGCTTCGAAATGGAGAATTCTTTGGGTTTGCAGGTACGTACCGATCTGAACCACGCACTGCTGAACAATTCGAACCGTGGCGTAGTGTATCGGAACGTCAGCAACGACCGGGTAGCGGAAACCAGTGTCGGCGTTTACCTGCAAAACCAGACGTACTGGTTGCCCAAACTCAGGACTATCGCGGGTCTGCGCGGCGATATATTCAATTTCGATGTACGTGCGATAACCGTCCCGCAAAATTCCGGCAACAAGACCGACTCGCTGATAAGCCCAAAGCTGAGCATCGTTCTGGGACCCTGGTACGCCACCGAGTTTTATCTCAATGCCGGCGAAGGCTATCATTCCAACGACGCGCGCGGCGTCACCGCGACAATAAATACCAACGTGATAGCCGGCAATAATTTCGCGCCTCAGTTGGGAGCTACCGGACTCGTGCGGGCAAGAGGGGCGGAAGTGGGTTTCCGCACAGAGGCCATCCATGGCCTGAAATCCACCCTGGCGGTCTGGTACCTGCATTCGGGCTCGGAATTGGTATTCAGCGGCGATACCGGTACGACGGAAGCAGCCGGCGCCAGCACCCGGTACGGTATCGAGTGGGCCAATTTCTACAAACCCATCAACTGGCTAACCCTTGATGCCGATTTTGCGTTTACCCATGCACGCTACGATAAGGCTCAGCTCAATCAGGCCAGCGATCCCGCAAACCAGGCCTTCGGATTTCATATTCCCAATGCGGTGGGCCGTACCATCAGCGCGGGCGCGACCATCAATTTACCGTATAATTTGTTTGCCACCCTCCGCCTGCGCCACTTCGGCAACGTAACGGTCGATACAAACAATCCCGTTCCTCCCTACAGCACAACCATTGTCAATCTCTCGACAGGATATGAGGTGGCCAGGAAACTTAAAATTCAGCTTGATGTACTGAACTTGCTTGACGCCAGCCGCTTCGATATCGCTTATTATTATGGTTATCAGACAAGTCCGGCAGCTAAAGCGAGAGACGGTCTTGTTTTCCATCCCGTTGAACCGCGCATGTTCCGCGCCAGTGTGATTTATCAGTTTTAAGCCATTGTTTTCCTGGAGAAAGAGACATGGAACGCCTCACCATATCGCTCGATAACCAGCTTTCTCAACAGTTCGACGAGTTTATACGTGCGCGCGGCTATACCAACCGGTCGGAAGCGGTACGCGACCTGATACGCGAACAGCTTGAAGCCGCGCGCCTGGAAAAAGGGGGCGACGGCCACTGCGTCGCCGCCCTGAGCTATATATACAACCACCACGAAAGTGATCTCGCCAGTCGCGTGACCTCGGTACAGCATGATCACCATGACCTCACGCTCTCCAGCATGCACGTGCACCTGGATCATGAAAACTGCCTGGAGATCGCGATCCTGCACGGTGGAATCAATGAGGTGGAAAACTTTGCTAATCTCGTTATCGCCACCCGCGGAGTACGGCACGGCAAATTGCACATGATCCCGGTGGAGATCAGGGAGGAGCAGCACGCGCACGCATCTACCCCTCATATTCACGCCAACCCCCTGACCTGAGCCGGCAATGTGCAACACCGCGCACGGTCAAAAAGATGGAAAATCGGTTTGTTACTCGAGTAGCAGACGCTTTTTCCTGAAGCTCGCCGCAGGCTCCGCTGTTGGCATGAGTGTCGCCGGGATGGCCGGAAAGAGCGCTTACGCCGCAAAGATGAAGATGCCGCCTTTGCCCGAAAATGTAATATCGGCAGATGCGGCTTTGGAAAGATTGATGACGGGTAATCAGCGTTACGTCAGCGGCCAGTCAACACCGCTGGATTTTGCTAAAGATCGGGCAGCCCTCGTCAGAGGTCAGAACCCGTATGCCGCCATCTTGAGCTGTTCGGATTCGAGAGTCGGCCCGGAATTCTGCTTCGATGAGCAACGCGGCGACCTGTTTGTGGCGCGCGTAGCGGGCAATTATTTAACGACCGATTTTGTAGCGACTCTTGAGTACGCCACTGCCGTGCTGCACACGCCATTGATCATGGTGCTGGGTCACGAGAGCTGTGGCGCCGTGGCAGCCGCCATCGATGCCGTCGATAAACATGAGCAATTCCCCGGACATATTCAAGCCATGGCCAGTGCGCTCGCACCAGCAGTCAGGGCCGCTAAGAATATGCCCGGTGAACGTTTTGAGAATGCTGTCAGAATGAATGTTATCCGAAATGTGGACAAGCTGAAGAATCAGCCACCCATTCTGAGCAGATTGGTGCGAGAAGGAAAAATTCGTGTCGTGGGGGGAGTTTACAGCCTGAAAACAGGAAAAGTGGATCTGGTTGCCTGATTGCGCGCC
>DASVYI010000056.1:0-7791 GCA_036392275.1 Nitrosospira sp.
ACCCGCGCAGTTGGGTCCTGTCAGCACCATTCTTTTTTCGATGGGAAAGCGGCGCAAAAAACTCTTGACGGTCATCATGTCCTGGGTTGGAATGCCATCCGTTATCGCCACGCAGTATTTAATTCCGGCATCCGCCGCTTCCATGATCGAATCGGCCGCAAACGCCGGGGGGACAAAAACGATCGTTGCATCCGCACCGGTTTCCTGTACGGCTTCTTTTACCGTGTTGAAAACAGGCAGACCCAGATGTTGCTGGCCGCCTTTGCCAGGTGTAACGCCGCCCACAACGTTGGACCCATAGGCGATCATGTCTTTGGCGTGAAAAGTGCCGATTTTGCCCGTGAAACCCTGGACGATGATGCGCGTGTTCTCGTTGATTAAAATTGCCATTTAGTTTCCTTTACCTTCCTTACCTTTGCGCAATCACTTCGTTGCGGGCCTGGACAACCTTGCTGGCCGCCTCTGCCAGGGTTGCCGCAGTAATGATGGGCAAACCGCTTTCGGTGATGATGCGGCGCCCTTCCTCGACATTTGTTCCCGATAAGCGCACGACCAGCGGAACCTGCATGCCAATATTTCTGACCGCGTGCACAACACCTTCCGCAATCCAGTCGCAACGGTTGATTCCGGCAAATATGTTGACCAATATTGCCTTGACGCCTTTGTCAGCCAATACCAGCCGGAATGCCCTTTCCGTACGTTCAGCGGAGGCGCCGCCACCCACATCGAGAAAATTGGCGGGTTCCCCGCCAGCCAGCTTGATCATGTCCATCGTAGCCATGGCCAGACCCGCGCCATTGATCATACATCCGATATCACCCTTCAGCCCGATATAACTCAGGCCGTAATCCGCGGCCGCGACTTCGCGAGGATCCCCCTGGGTTTTATCGCGCAACTCCGCAATTTCGTGACGGCGAAATAACGCGTTGTCATCGAAACTCATTTTCGCGTCAAGTGCGATGAGTTCGCCGCTTCCGGTGACAATCATCGGGTTGATTTCCAGCATACTGGCATCGAGATCGCGCAGGGCGCGATAACAGCCGCGTATGGCTTTGACGGCATGACTCAAGTGCGTAGGTTCCACCCCCAAGGCAAAAGCCATCTCCCGTGCCTGAAAATCCTGAAGGCCGACAGCCGGTTCGATATAAATCTTCTTGATCGCATCGGGATCCGTACGAGTTAGTTCTTCAATTTCCATTCCGCCACTGGCCGAACCTATCATTACGATACGCTCGAAGCTCCGGTCGATCAGGAAACAAAGATACATTTCCCTGACAATTTGCGTCCCTGCCTCGACATATACCCTTGAACAAACTTTGCCCGCCGGTCCGGTTTGATGAGTGACGAGATTTTTCCCCAACAGTTCTTCCGCAGCAGCCCTGACTTCTTCATGAGTATTACAAAGCTTTATTCCGCCTGCTTTGCCACGCGCTCCCGAATGGATCTGCGCTTTCACCACCCATATGTTTCCGTCTATTTCCCTGGCCCGCTGTACACTTTCCTCGGGACTATAAGCCAGACCGCCTTCCGCGATTTTAACGCCATATTTTGCTAATATTTCCTTCGCCTGATACTCGTGAATATCCAATGCATCACCTTATTTGTTATGAGTTTTTATATCAAAACAGATTAGGACCCTTAACACTTCATCCCATGAAAATGCCGGTAAACCTTTGAAGGCTTCCGTTAATTCCTGGTTTACGCGAGCACAGCAGCCATTTGCAAAACAAGGTGCCGTGCAGGTAGCCAACGCTGGCAGCCAACCCGCTGGCAGCCATCCCGAAATCAAAAGAAAAGGCCGCTAACACGCGGCCCCGAAATACGGATTATACGGCTTTTGCACCTATTGCCTCTGCCATTTTAACAACATTATTGGCCATCCTTGCCGAGGCAGCATCGATTAACCGGCCATCCAGGGCCGCTGCGCCTTTACCCTGTGCCGCAGCTTCTTTCAAGGCTTCCAGGATGCGTTGCGCCTTCTCGATTTCCGCGGCGGGCGGCGTGAACACTTCATTGGCGAGCGCTATCTGTGACGGATGAATGGCCCATTTGCCCTCACATCCCAAAGCAGCGGCTCTCCTTGCGGCCAGCTTATAACCATCGGGATCCTTGATGTCCCCAAACGGGCCATCAATAGGACGCAGGCCATAGGCACGGCAGGCTACGGTCATACGGCTGAGCGCGGCATGCCATTGATCACCTGGGTAGTCTGGATTGAGTCCGCCGATGTTCGTCGTTCTGGCGCGATTGCTGGCAGCATAGTCCGCTACGCCGAAATGCAGGGCTTCAAGGCGGCCGGATGCGCCATTGCGCGCGATATCTTCTACATTTGCCATACCCAGGGCGGTTTCAATTAATGCTTCGACCCCAATTCTATTCTTGAGTCCCTGCTGCATTTCCAGTTGGGTTACCATCGCCTCAACCATATAGACGTCAGCATAAACGCCCACTTTCGGTATCAATATGGTGTCCAGCTTGTGACCGGCCTTT
Source organism: Nitrosospira sp. (assembly GCA_036392275.1). Taxonomy (GTDB): domain Bacteria; phylum Pseudomonadota; class Gammaproteobacteria; order Burkholderiales; family Nitrosomonadaceae; genus Nitrosospira. The sequence goes on from DASVYI010000056.1 coordinate 2,491, forward strand.
TCGACCACATCGACGACATCGCGAACCATGAATTGCGTATCCAGGCCGTTTATGCGTACCGATATCGTGATGCCATGGCCTTTCCAGTCCAGGTCGTTGAGCGCTTCGATAACGTTGGCGCGCGCGGACAACTTATCGTCCGGAGCAACCGCATCCTCGAGATCGAGAAAAATGAAATCGGCGCCGCTTTTTAGCGCTTTCTCAAACATACCCGGGTTTGAACCCGGTACTGCCAACTCACAGCGTTGCACGCGTAAAACAGAAGCTTCATACAATGTGTGACTCACTTTGCTCCTCCCTGTGTATAGTTAGTAATTGAAGGGAACAGTCGCGGATTTTTGAGCCCCGAGCCTCTGTGAACAACAGGCGCCCCCCCTGTTTTGAATAACCCGCAATTCTACTTTTGAAGGCGGTAATGTCAATTTTTTACCACGGCCGGAAGACCGGCAATCGGATGTGCTCCGCCAGGTCTGGTTACGGGAATCGAATGATCGCCTGAAACTGACGGGACGTACATTGCGCCGATATACTGCCTCAAACCAGATCGCCGACGCCAACCCGCTGATTATAAATCCATATGAGTGGCATGGTGCATCACAAAGCCATACAGGCCATGGTGGCCACTGGTGCCATGGCAGCCATGCGCGATTATCGTTTCTGGTATTTCGACACAGCTCTGTTGTGCTCCTCCAGATTATTGGAGAAGTGGGACTCTCCATTCCCTTTTGCGACAAAATATAACGCATCGGTTCTGGCGGGATTCAAAACCGCCTGAATCGAGGCCAGGCCCGGCATGGCAATGGGTGTCGGCGGCAAGCCGCGCCGGGTATACGTGTTGTATTCCTGATCGGTCATGAGGTCTTTCTTACGCAGATTGCCGTCAAACTTGTCACCCAGTCCGTAAATGACTGTAGGATCGGTTTGAAGCATCATGTTCAATCGCAACCGGTTGAGAAACACACCGGCAATCGTGCCGCGGTCGCTTTCCTTGCCGGTTTCTTTTTCAACGATCGAAGCCAGAATCAGCGCCTGATACGGGTCACCGAGCGGGATGTTTGCGGCACGCCCGGCCCAGGCATCATTGATATGATTCTGCATGGCGCGGTAGGCACGTTTCAATATCGCCGCATCGCTGCTGCCGCGTGCAAAATAATAGGTATCAGGAAAAAAAAGTCCCTCCGCCGCAGTTTCATTCGCCCCGATCAATTTCATGATTTCGGCGTTACTCAGACCGGCAGTATCGTGCCGGACCGAGGAATGCTGATCCAGGGCTTGCCTGATCTGAGCAAAATTCCAGCCTTCTATGAACCTGATCTCGCTTTGACTCACATCACCTTTGGTGATGCGCTTCAGTAATTCCAATGGCGAAGTACCGGCGGTGATCTCATAATCGCCCGCCTTGAGCGACGATGCGGCACCCGTCAACCGCGACAGTAGAATAAACGACCAGGCATCATGCAAAACCCCCGCGCCGGTAAGTTGATTTGCGACGCTTTTCAAACTACTGCCCGGTTTGATTGAAAACTCATAAGGGAGGGATGGAAACTGAACGGGACTATTAACCCTATATGCAACCCATCCAGTAAATAGCAAGATACCGATAATCGTCAGGTAAAGCAGGCGTTTTAGCGTGCGCATGCCGTACGCGGATAAAAATCAGATCTTGCGAAAAATCAGTGTGCCATTGGTGCCGCCAAAACCAAATGAATTTGACATTGCCACGTCGATCTTCATCGGCCGCGCCTTATTGGGCACATAATCCAGGTCGCACTGTTCATCCTGGTCGAAAATATTGACGGTGGGCGGGGAAATCTGATGGTGTACCGCCAGGGCGGAAAATATCGCCTCTATTCCCCCGGCCGCCCCAAGCAAGTGGCCGGTCATCGATTTGGTGGAGTTCACCACAAGCTTTTTCGCATGGTCGCCAAAACAGCGTTTTACCGCGACGGTTTCCGCGATATCCCCCAACGGGGTCGAAGTGCCATGTGCGTTGATATAATCGACCTCGGCGGCATTCATGCCCGCATTTCTCAGCGCGTTCGCCATGCAGCGGGCGGCGCCTTCCCCGTCTTCGCAGGGAGCCGTCATATGGAAGGCATCCGCGCTCATGCCGTAGCCGGCCAGCTCGGCGTAAATTTTTGCACCGCGGCGTTTGGCATGCTCCATCTCCTCCAATACCACAACCCCGGCGCCTTCGCTCAGCACAAAACCGTCCCGGTCTTTATCCCATGGCCGGCTTGCCGTAACAGGATCGTCATTGCGGGTCGAGAGCGCTCGCGCCGAGGCAAACCCGCCGATGGCGAGCGGGGTTACACATGATTCGGCGCCACCCGCAACCATGATGTCCACATCGCCATATTCGATCAGACGAGCCGAGTCGCCAATACAATGGGTGGCAGTGGAACAGGCGGTTACAATGGCAAGATTGGGACCCTTGAAACCGAACATGATCGAGAGATTGCCCGCAATCATGTTGATGATGGTACTGGGAATGAAGAATGGAGAAATCTTGCGAGGACCACCTGCGTGATAAGCGTCGTGCATCCCTTCGATCATCGATAAGCCGCCAATGCCTGAACCGATGTTGATCCCGATACGTTCGGCATCGAGGTAATGACTGTCTATGCTCTGGATACCTGCATCCCTGACGGCCTGGATGCCCGCAGCCATGCCATAATGGATGAAAATGTCCATCCGGCGCGCTTCTTTGGCGGAAAGATAGTGCGTAACGTCAAAATCCTTGACCTCTCCGGCTATCTGGGAGGCAAATGCAGAAGCATCGAAGCGGGTAATACGGGCAATACCCGAGTTTCCGGCAACGACATTGCCCCACGCATCCGAAACGGTGTTACCGACAGGCGAAATTATGCCCAGCCCGGTGATGACTACCCTACGCCTGGACAAAGCGACTCCAATATAAAATTGCCATGAAGCAAAAAATTAATTGCCGTGCGAGTTTATGTAATCAATGGCCTGCTGAACGGTGTTTATTTTTTCTGCCTGTTCGTCAGGAATCTCGCATTCAAATTCTTCTTCCAGCGCCATGACAAGCTCTACAGTATCAAGCGAATCTGCGCCCAGATCATCCACAAATGAAGATTCATTCTTGACTTCGGCCTCGTTCACCCCCAGTTGCTCGGCCACGATTTTTTTTATTCGCTGTTCTACATTTTCCATCTACTACCTCTTCTCCGGTAAGAAAAACGCCGCCATTCTAGCAAGTTTTCCATATTAATAAAATCGAAACCCCGTTCGGGGTGGAAACAGGAAAGCGCTGAAGAGACTTAAACCTGAATCCGGCAGTTGACAGCTCGCTTTTCAGTTTTACTCCTATGATCACAAAGACTTTTTGCGAAACTTGACCTCCACCTTATTTGGTGAGTTCGCTACAGGGCGGATTTAGGTTAAGGAAAATCATTCCGGAGGAAGTTGGCGAAACTGGCTTCCGGGACTAAAAAATGCGGAAGATCGTTAAAAAATCCCCGATGGGTATCGATTAATCCATGTACATGCCGCCGTTTACATGCAGCGTCGCACCGGTAATGTAGCCCGCAGCCGGCGAAGCAATGAACGCGACAACCGACGCGACCTCATCGGGACGTCCCAATCTGCCCAGCGGCACGTGCTGGATCAGGTTTTGCTGTTGCTGGCTGGTGAGGGAACGCGTCATGTCGGTCTCTATGAATCCCGGTGCAATACAATTGACAGTGATATTGCGGCTGCCCACCTCGCGCGCCAGGGACTTGCTGAAGCCGAATATTCCCGCTTTGGCCGCTGCGTAATTGGCCTGACCCAAATTACCTGTGGACCCAACTACGGAAGAAATATTGATGATACGTCCATAGCGAGCCTTCATCATCGGGCGCAGCACACCGCGGCTCAAACGGAATATCGATTTGAGATCGGTTTCCAGAATATCATCCCACTCCTCATCTTTCATCCGGACGAGCAAATTATCGCGCGTGATGCCTGCGTTATTCACCAGTATGGCGATATCTCCAAATTTGTCATGCACCGCTTTGAGAACGCTTTCAATCTGGGCAGCGTTGTTTACATTCAACACCATCCCATCTCCTTTGATTCCAGCCTCTCTCAAATAATGACCGATAGTTTCGGCACCCTCCGCGGTGGTGGCAGTACCGACAACGGTAGCACCCTGTCTGCCCAGTTCAAGTGCAATGGCCCGGCCAATGCCTCGGCTGGCGCCAGTTATTAGAGCTATTTGGTTTTGCAATGCCACTCCCCGACACTTCGATCATCAATAAATAAAACAAATAAAACACCACGCGGCAAGGTCATCGGAATCATTCCCTCCCTCTATATCAGGATATTACCGGCATTTCGAATCGCCGCGCCGTCCGTCAGTGCAATACTCTGCAAATTCTTGGAGATACGTTTGTTAAGTCCGGAAAGGATCTTGCCAGGCCCGCATTCCACCATGTGCGTAATTCCCACCCCGGAAAAAAAACGGATGATTTCGGTCCATCGCACCGGACTGAACAATTGCTGTATCAAAATTTGCTTTATGTCTTCCGGATCTTCATGTTGCCGCACATCCGCATTATGCAATAATGATATTTCCGGCACACCGAGCGTTACCCGCTCCAGGCGCTTTCGCATCCTTTCGGCTGCCTGCCTCATCAGGGAGCAATGTGAAGGTATGCTGACAGGCAACATCATCGCCAGCTTGGCACCTTTCACTTTTGCCAGTTCCATGCCGCGCAATACGGCGTTCCTGTGACCTGCAACAACGACTTGACCAGGCGAGTTGAAATTGGCCGGCTCCAGCAATTCCCCGTCTGAAGAATTTGTAATTTCGTCGCAGATCGCTTGCACCACCTCATCGTCGAGCCCAAGAATTGCAGCCATGGCGCCCGTCCCTTCCGGCACCGCCTGCTGCATCACCTCACCGCGGAAACGCACGAGCGGCAGCGCATCGCCAAAAGCCAGCGCTCCGGAGGCCACCAATGCCGTATATTCCCCGAGACTGTGGCCGGCCATGAACACCGGTTTTACGTTTCCCAGGGTGTTCCATGCGCGATAGACTGCAACACCGGCCATCAACATCAGGGGCTGGGTATTGATGGTCAGATTGAGCTTATCCGCCGGCCCATCATGAACCATTGCCCAGAAATCCTCTCCGAGGATGTCCGAAGCCTCAGCGAACGTTTCACGCACTATGGGGAAATCGGCGTACCCATCCATCATCCCCACCGATTGAGATCCCTGGCCGGGGAAAATACAGGCAAATTTTTCAGAAAGGTTCTTCAATGCCGTGTTATCTGTTTACAGAAGAAGAAT
>DASVYI010000057.1:0-4796 GCA_036392275.1 Nitrosospira sp.
GCCTCCGCCGTCATTTTTTCGGCTCCCAAAGTGTTTACGCATCGTTGTACCACCGCCTCGACCATATCCTTCAATGGCTGCAAGTCCGGAACACGGTCGTACCCGACCTTTTCACCCAGAAAATTGTGCATTTCATTCAGGATGATCAATGTATCCCGCATGGCCTGCACGGCCGAAGCATTTTCGGGAAGACGAAGGACTTCCTCAATCTCGGCCTGCGTTGGTATCCCCGTGCTGCCCGCTGAAGGCAGTTTGCCTGCCGCCATGAGCACATCCCGTACCGACAGCCGCGCGTGGCTGCCGGTACTGGCGAAATTCACGGCACGGACGTCACGCAGCACGGTATCGGGATTTGCCAGATCGGCGAGCACATTGAGACGCGTGGCCGGATCGTTCGCTTCATCCGGATCGAGCCCGGGATGAACCGAGTCCCAATAATTGATCAGGAGGCCCTGCAGTAACTTTAAACCGGAGGCAAGGCCCGCCATGCCATCGGTGTGGGTCAGAGCCCGCGCGAGGGGCATGGCCACCCGCAGATCCTTGGTTCGAGAGAAAAGAGATTCCGCGCGCTGTCTGACCTCAGGCCAGTCGGGTTCTTCGGCGGCGATGACTACCTGCCCGGTCTGGCGCTCCGGCTTACCCTGGCTTGCCTGTTCCAGCGCCACGAAGTCAGGGTCATACTCGAGGTCAGGCCCGCATGGCTGGCTTTGTGAAACCGGCGCGAGCAAATCTTCCAGACCCATTGAATTCCCGTTCCAGTAATTACATTCTCATATTCAGGAGATTTCACTATAGTATATTTACAGATAGAGACAGAGACCTGCCGGATCGATGTGTCAGATTGGTGCGGATCGATGCGGATCGATGGGGCAGGACTCCATCGATTGAATAGAGCCGGTAATCAACGGCGGCGATAAGCGGTCGGAACAATTCAAAACCAATCGAATTCGACCCTATTTGATCTTGCTCCTCTCAACACCTAGCCTTTTTGCTTGACTCTCACGCGATAGGTCAGCGTGGATTCTCCGTCAGCGGGTATCCGTATTTTCCATTCCGCGATACCCGAAGCAGCCTTGGTATGCGGCTGCGACTCCGATACCATGGTCCAGTCACCCGGAACCGGCTCGCGTACCACAACCGTAACCGCCTCTTTCTTGGCATTCTTCAACACCAACCGGTATGCGGTTTCGAATGTGGCGGCATGGCGGCTTTCCTCCGCCAGTCTCTGGAAATCGGTCTGTCTTCTGTCGGCGGTCACATCAAACGCATTTCCCAGTTTGAGGCGAACGGTCTCATTCCTGGGAGTATGGTCAATTTGATCTTCCCCCACGAATTGAGCATGACCCTGTGTATCCTTTTTGTAAACCCTGACTATTCCCTTGGGCAGGGGAATCCCCAGTCCCTCTCCCTTGTTCTGGAATTCGACTAGTACCGCCACTTTGAGCTTCTGCCCAATATCGGTGTATTGGCCAAAATAATAATAGCCCGCTCCTGCCAGCAAAAATTCTTTCCGAACGGAAACATCCGCTGCGGAGAGCAGGGCAACCTGCTTGGTCTGATTCTCGGATAACGTGGTGGGACGTTGCAGCGTATAGAGGTGATATTCAAACAGCGGTTCCTGCTTCAACTCCTCCACATCCGCCATCTTCGCCGCCATGGCCATCGGCTGACGCGGCATGGGAGGCTGCCTGCGCACCCGGTTCACATCGCCGGCCACGAGCTGTAATCTGGCATTCGGGTAGGCCGCGCCACTTTGATTGGTCAACGTCACCCATCCATTGAAATCAAGACGGTCATCACGTTCGTTCAGTTCAGCCACATAGTCGGCGCGCCATGACATGCCCGCGGTCAGATAGGAAAGTTCGAGATTCTGTTCTCCCGCGACCGCATTGATGAGCGAAACCACCAGCGTCGGTTTGTCACGAAGATTCTCCGGCACGCCGGAAAATGCCAAGCGGCCGGGAATGCCGGTTTCGATGCGATCCGCAAATTTGAGCACCGTGCCGCCATTGGTGGCAAGCACCGTGGCAGCCTCTCTGGTCTCTGCGCCCGTGGCTGGATTGGTCCGGATTACTGTCACCGTCTTGTTCATGTTTTTTTCGAGCAGTTTCTCCGGCGTGAGCAGATCAAAATCGAAATTCTGTTCCTGTAACTGGAATCCGGCGGGGTGACCGATATTGCGCAATAGCGCCGTCTCCGGCTGTATCTGCGCGGAAACTTCGCGCCAGGCAAGCTTGTTGAACTCGCGCTCGAGGTTTACCCTGCGCGTATCCTTCACCAGGGCGAGATCGTCGTTATAGATCGTGACCGCCAGTTCCTTTTGATCCAGTGCCGTCGTGACGCGCTCGCCTCTCTGATCGACAGGCGCGGCGATAACATGGAAACAGAAGATCGACATGCCTGCGGCGACCATGCCCATCAGTAATATTCTGTTCATTTATGTCCCGTTGGAAATATCGAAAGAAAAATTACGCGGATTCATGTCACAGCGTGCCCGTCCGGCTCATGCAAGCGGATGCGGCATGACTTCGAGAAGGAACGCCGGCAGGGTTTAACGGGTTTAAGGGAAAAGCAGTCTGTCCCTGCTCTCTCGGCTGCGGAGCATAGGGTAGCATACGGATAAATCTCCATCGATCGCCGGGCTTACGCCATGGGTCCGGGCAAGCTCGGCAGATCGCTACTTTTCAGACTCGTCTTTCTCGACCGGAGATCCATAAAACTGGGTGCCGAGCTCGATCAGGGGACGGCCCTGGCTTCTCCGGTGCCGGTTGGTGTCGCGCAGGGAATAAACGCAGCCGCAATATTCCTGCTGATAAAACTCCTCGCGCTTGCTGATTTCTATCATACGCGCCGAGCCGCCGCCCTTTCTCCAATTGTAATCCCAGTAGGTCAGCCCGTCATAACGTCCCGCGGCGCGGCGGCCACAATCGTTGATCTGCTCCATGTTCTTCCAGCGCGAAATGCCGAGAGAACTCGTCATCACGGGAAAGCCGTGCTCGAACGCATAGAGCGCCGTGCGTTCAAAACGCATATCGAAGCACATGGTGCAGCGAATACCGCGTTCCGGCTCCCATTCCATGCCTTTCGCACGGGCGAACCAGTTCTCCTTGTCGTAGTCGGCGTCTATGAATTCAATCCCATGCTTTTCCGCGAACCGGACATTTTCATTCTTCCGCAGAAGGTATTCCCGCTCGGGATGAATGTTCGGGTTGTAGAAAAAAATGGTGTATTCGATGCCGGAGGCCAGCATGGCCTCCATGACCTCCCCCGAGCAAGGCGCGCAGCACGAATGCAGCAATACCTTCTTGTGGCCGCCGGGAGGGATGAGATGGGGTCGTGCCGTTTCGTTCATTTCACAGGTATCTTTTCAGGAGATGGTCACGCGTAATGTCAAAGGTGGATAGAGCAGCAAAGCCATGATGGATAGCATATAAATTCGATACGCCGTACGGGTAATTAACCCGGTTCCGCATTATGGAAATAATATACAGTAAGTATAATCATACTGACCCCCTGCCACCAGCACCTTACGGCTTATTGTGTGCCTGAATTTTATGGGAATAGCTCAGAGTCTGACTCCACTGATTCGAAAGGGCAAGGCTATGAAAAGCCCTACATTAGTGTGTTAGCGCACTGAAGGGTTGGAGGGAAAACTAATAATTTCATGACACAGCAATATTGCTGGATGAAAAAAGGAACAATCATGAAATTCTCATCTACTATTTTTACTATGCAATCATTGGTGCCGGCACTGATTTTGGCCGGTACCGTGTTTCTGGGAGTCTCTGGGATTGCGCATGCTCAAAGTGGCGGTGCTTCGGGGCAGAGCGGCCGCGCCACGGAGAACCCGGCCGACTATAGCGACAAGAAAGATCCTATCAAGGGCCACACCGGGGAGGGCTACGCCGGAAGCTCCGCCGAAACCGGTAACACGGGTTCAACAAAACGAAGTGGCGGCAAGGACGACCCAGCCGACTATAGCGACAAGAAAGATCCTATCAAGGGCCGCACCGGCGAAGGCTACGCCGGAAGCTCCACTGAAAAGGGTAAGGCAGGTTCGGCAAAAGGAGGTGGCGGCAAGAACGACCCAGCCGATTATAGCGACAAACAGGATCCCATCAGAGGTCACACTGGGGAAGGCTACGCCGGAAGCTCCACCGAAAAGGGCAAGGATGCCAATAAGACGGGGTCCAAAAAATAAACATTATGGCACCCCACAGCGAAGGAAATAAAAAGGAGCTATAAGCATCAGCATATAACTCTTTGATATTTCTGGTGGGTCTGGTTAGACTCGAACCAACGGCCAAGGGATTATGAGTCCGGTAAAGTGAGTAAAGGATAACACTTTATAATAATTGGATCATAAACTTAGGTATTTTCACTTATTTGTGGCAGTCGCGATCTCATCTGACATGTCCGATTTGACAAGTGCAATTGTCAGATCAGAGAACGTAAGAAGTGTCAGAATTTTTGTGTGTGAGGCGCTCATAGACTTTTCCACGGCGACGCTCGCAGCCCCTTGTATAGGGCAAGAGCGTGCGGCGCAGTGGGAAAAGTCCATCTCATTTTATCTTATCAGTCTAAAACGATCTTCATATAGATCGATGGGGTCGGACTCCATTGATTGTATAGAGCCAGCAATCAAAGGTGGCAATAGGTGGTCGGAACAATTCAAAAACCAATCGAGTCTGACCCCATCGATCTCTATTACGGGCTCATGGCAAATAGCAAGACCTGACCCGTACGATTCCCTGCCCGTCTCCACTCTTTTAATTTGAGCTCAGCAGACGTCTTCA
>DASVYI010000058.1:0-2724 GCA_036392275.1 Nitrosospira sp.
AGCTGGCGAGGGCGCGAATTTCCGCAGTATTCAAGGATGCGCGGTTTGCCAGATCGCTGGTATTTTCAAACAACGAAAGATTCCTTGCCTCGACAATGCGTTTGGCGGTTTCCGCCCCCATGCCTTTTATCCGGTTCAGGCCCAGCCGCACAGCGGGCTGGACAGGCTGCTGAGCAGCTTGATCCGCCTCTTCCAGCGTACACTCCCAACCGCTGAGGGTTACGTCCACCGGCCTGATTTGAACGCCATGCCGCCTAGCATCCTGGATCAGTTGCGAAGCGCTGTAGAACCCCATGGGCAAGCTGTTGAGCATGGCGCACAGGAAGGCGGCGGGCTCGTGGCGTTTGAGCCAGGCCGATACGTACACCAGCAGCGCAAAGCTGGCGGAATGGGATTCCGGAAAGCCATATTCACCAAAACCCTGGATCTGCCGGAAGATTTGCTCGGCAAATTCGGCCTTATAACCCCGGCTGACCATTCCCGCGATGAGCCGCGCATGGAAGGAGCCGAGTTCTCCCTTTTTTTTCCAGGCGGCCATGGAGCGCCGGAGCTGGTCTGCTTCGCCCGGGGTAAAGCCGGCAGCCAGTACCGCCAGTTGCATCACCTGCTCCTGGAAAATCGGCACGCCGAGCGTGCGCTCCAGAGCGGCTTTAACTCCCTCGCCCGGATAGGTAACCGGCTCCAGCCCCTGGCGGCGGCGCAAATAGGGATGCACCATGCCCCCCTGGATCGGCCCGGGACGAACGATGCCAACCTCTATCACGAGGTCATAAAAAATCCGCGGCTTCAAACGCGGCAGCATGGACATCTGCGCGCGCGATTCGATCTGGAAGACACCGACAGTGTCGGCTTCGCAAATCATGTCGTAGGTCGCTTTGTCTTCCGCGGGAATATCCTGCATCCGGAATGGGATGCCGCGCCGTGCGGAAACCAGATCCAGCGTACGGCGGATCGCCGACAGCATGCCGAGCGCGAGCACGTCGATTTTCATGAGTCCTATCGCTTCGAGATCATCCTTGTCCCACTGGATGATGCGGCGCTCCGACATGGCGGCGTTTTCGATAGGCACGATACGGCACAGCTTGTCGCGCGTAATGACGAAACCGCCTACATGCTGCGACAAATGACGTGGAAAACCGTAGAGAAGGGAGGTCAGCGAAATCAGCTTGCGGATGACCGGACTGTCGGGATCGAAGCCATTCTCGGTCAGACGCTGGCGGATATCGGAGGCGTTGTCCCACCAGGCAAACGAGCCGGACAGCCGCCTGACGCGCTCGAGATCCAGGCCCAGCGCCTTGCCGATGTCCTGGACCGCCGAGCGCGTGCGATAGGTAATGACAGTCGCCGCGATGGCGGCGCGATCCCGGCCATATTTGTCATATATATATTGGATCACTTCTTCACGACGCTGATGCTCGAAATCGACGTCGATATCGGGAACCTCGTTTCGCTCCCTGGAGATAAACCGTTCGAACAACAGACTGCTGCGCTCCGGATCGATCTCGGTAATGCCCAGGCAATAACAGACTGCGGAGTTTGCCGCCGAGCCGCGCCCCTGGCAGAGGATACTCTGCGAGCGGGCGTACTTTACGATATCGAACACCGTCAGAAAATAAGGTTCATAGTTGAGATCGGCGATCAGCTTCAATTCGTGCTCGACCTGTTCCCTGACCTTGGCTGAAATGCCATTCGGAAAACGCCGGGTTATGCCTTCCTCGACCATTCGTCGCAGATAACCCGCATAGGTCTCATCTGTTCCGGTCAACTCGTCGGGATATTGGTAGCGCAGCTCATCCAGTGAAAAGGTGCAGCGGGCAGCAATGTTTACCGTCTCGTGCAGGAGTTCCGGCGGATAAAGCTGCCCCAGCCGCGACCGGGTGCGCAAATGCTGTTCCGCATTAGGCTGCAATGCATAGCCGCATTCAGTCAGCGGTTTGCCCAGGCGAATGGCGGTCATCGTATCGTGCAGAGGTTTGCGGGAAGTGTCATGCATACCGGCATCTCCCGCAGCAACGAGCGGCATGCCCGTGATATCCGCTGCCAGTTGTATCCGCTCGAACAACTGATCTTCGCCACCGTGAAGCAATAGCTCAACAGCGGTCCAGCAGCGGCCGAGGAAGAGCGCCAGCGCCCAGCGCATGTCTTCCATCAAGGAACTGTGCGCTTGATCAGAACGCGGGATCACCAAAACCAGGCAGTCTGGTAATAGCGCGAGATGCGGCGCATCCGGACAGTTTTCAAAATCCGCGCGGCTGATGCGGTAAGTGCCTTTCCCGGTGCGTTGCCTTGCCAGGGTGATGAGTTCGCACAGGTTGCCGTAGCCATTCCGGTTCACGGCCAGGCAGACCAGCCGCAATCCATCCTCCAGGATGAATTCGCTACCGATGAGAAGATGCAGACCGGCTTTTTTGGCTTCTGAATGGGCTCTTACAACCCCCGCCATGGAACATTCATCTGTAATGGCAAGAGCTGAATAGCCCAGGCTTGCAGCGCTTTCGACCAGCTCTTCCGGCATGGAAGCGCCTTTCAGGAAGCTGAAACTGGAGCGGCAATGAAGCTCGGCGTAAGAGGAAATGGAAGAATACATGGGGTGGAATTGCTTTATCCGAACAATCCCTGCAAATACCAGCTCGCATTTTCCTTATCTTCCTTGCCTTCCTTATCTTTTCCAGAATCTTCACGGTAGACCCATAACAATTGGCCCAGCGCATTCTCCGCAATGAA
>DASVYI010000059.1:0-1981 GCA_036392275.1 Nitrosospira sp.
CTAGCAGCTCGATGACAGGAACATCCTTGAAGTCGCCAATATCCGGAAGTCTGATTTCAGTAAGCTGAGCCATGGTATTCGTGATCTAGGGGAAAAACAGCATCTTCTCTGCTGACGTGGGCCGCTTATCGCCTGATGTGCCCATCACCCAGCACAATGAACTTCTGGCTGGTCAATCCTTCCAGACCCACCGGGCCGCGGGCATGGATCTTGTCGGTCGAGATGCCAATTTCCGCACCGAGGCCATACTCGAATCCATCGGAGAACCGGGTGGAGGCGTTCACCATTACCGAACTGGAATCCACTTCGCGCAGGAAACGGCGGGCACGGCTGTAGTCTTCGGTAATGATCGAATCGGTATGCTGCGACCCATAAACGGTAATGTGTTCGATCGCCTGATCGAGCCCGCTTACCACCCGCACGCTCAAGATGGGCGCGAGATATTCGATATACCAATCTTCCTCCGTGGCTTCACCCATTTGCGGAACAATGCTGCGGGCAGTCGCGTCGCCGCGCAGTTCCACGCCTTTGTCGAGATAAATCTTGCACAGCGGCGGCAGTATCTGGCTCGCGATGCCTTCATGCACCAGTAGAGTTTCCATGGTGTTGCATGTGCCGTAGCGCTGAGTCTTGGCGTTGTCGGCGACACGTATGGCCTTCGCCGGATCGGCGCCCGCGTCGATGTATACGTGGCACACCCCATCCAGATGTTTGATGACCGGGACGCGCGCTTCATTGGAGATACGCTCGATCAGGCCCTTGCCGCCGCGCGGAACGATGACATCGACAAATTCCTTCATGGTGACGAGCTGTCCCACCGCGGCGCGGTCGGTGGTTTCGATCACCTGTATCGCCGTTTCAGGCAATCCCGCGGCTTTCAACCCTTCCTTCACGCACGCCGCAATGGCCTGATTGCTGCGAATAGCTTCCGATCCGCCGCGCAGTATCGCCGCGTTGCCCGCCTTGAGGCACAACCCCGCGGCATCCGCGGTAACGTTGGGACGCGCCTCATAGATAATGCCGACCACGCCGAGCGGCACGCGCATTTTCCCGACCTGAATACCCGAAGGCCGGTAATTCAAGCCGCTGATTTCACCCACCGGATCAGCCAGTGCCGCGATTTGCAGCAGACCTTCCGCCATGCCCGCAATACTCTTGGGCGTAAGGGTCAGGCGGTCAATCATGGCGGGCTCCAGCCCCCGGGCTTTGGCATTTTCCACGTCCGCCGCATTTGCATCCAGCAACCGCTGCGCGTCGCGGGTTATGGCCATGGCCATGTGGGTAAGCGCACGGTTTTTGGCGGCGGTCTCGGCCCTGGCGACCAGGCGCGATGCGGCGCGCGCTTCGCGTCCGATCGACTGCATATAAGTCTTGATATCGATAATGTCCATGTCAGAGAGTTCCAGTCAAAGAGCAATCAATCCATATCGGGGGGTAGTCAGTGAAGCGTAGGACGTAATAAGCGAAGCGCATTGCGCCGCACGACATCAATGAAACCGGCTGTGGCTAGCTCCCGATGCCGTAGCTCCGGTTACCGATGGGGTGGTCACCGCAAACCTCAACCCCAATTGCAGCAGTTCGTCCCAGGCATCACCCTGCGCAACGCCTTTGCTGATCCTGTCTATTTTCGATGCGTGCAATAATGCTCCGGTCAACTGCCCCAGGCTGAGGCGTCTGGCTGCGCTTTCCATGGCTTTTTGCTGATCTCCCCACGACTTGACCTGGGGCATCGGCTGACCGGGCGGCCCGCCGGAAGCCATCGCATGGCGCGTGGCGATCAGCGAACGGACCTGTGCCGCGAGCGTTCCAACAAGGAGCGGCAGTGCCGTTCCCTCTCCCCGCAATTCCTCCAATACGCGAACATAGCGCGCGGTATCACCCGCCATCATTGCGTCCGACAATTTGAAAACGTCATAACGCGCCACATCCAGCACCGCATCCTTGATCTGTTCGAAGGACAATGTGCCCGCCGGATACAGCA